>JARLHP010000191.1 GCA_031292195.1 Syntrophobacteraceae bacterium | reverse complement strand
TTATCTCTTTTCATTTGCTTTGCGAGGGTAGGGTGGGCAAAAGCGTAGCGTTGCCCACCATCGGGGGGAGCGAAGTTCTGGAGCACCCCGGCCAACGTATGGTATGATGTTGAAAGCGGTCGATGGAAGTTGCGGTTGTGCAGGATGGCTATTTGCTCAAATTATTTTCGCCACGGCTCATTTCTCGTCCGCAGCGATCTTCGCTGTAAAAGTTGTTCGAATCGTGGCTTTTGTGTTGCAACCAGGCAATCGGATCAAAAGTCCACATGGATGCTGTAGGCGCCAAGTTTTGCCGTTATTTTGCCGGCCGTCAACTAAGAGTTGCCTGTTGTCGTGAAGTCTCCGATGCCCCAAAAACTCCACCTAAGATCGGCCCTGCCTCCAAAAGCAGCCGCACCACAAATTTTACGTCCTGGCCTGAATCGCTGAGAGCCGTCGCACTGAACACTTTAGCCCTGCTGAAATTTAACCGAAATAAATTGGTGTGGATTGCGGCGTGAGGGTTTGCCTATCGAGCGGGTCAAGGCGCCGGCCTTTATGACTATGCGATAAGTGGGGGTATATGAAAGAAATTGTAAGAAACCTCAGTTCCGTATGGCTTCTTTTCGCCGGATTTGCACTCGCGCTGCTCTTGATTGTGTCTGGAATCGGATATTTTGCGGTAGACCATGATTATGAACGCTTCCAGGCCGAAGCCCGGCACGTTCGAGAGCAATACGTCGCAGGTCAGCGCAGACTGATCAAAGAGCAGGTCGAACAGGCGGTCGATTTTATCCAATACAACTGGGAAAACACCCGGGAGCGGTTGAAAGATAGCGTTCGGAGCCGGACGAAGGAAGCATGCTCCATCGCCGAAAGTCTTTACCGGCAAAATCGGGGGAGGGCCACGCAACAGGAAATACGCAATATTATCAGGGAAACTTTGCGGCCCGTAAGGTTTCACCGCGGTCGCGGCTGTTATTTCGCCGTCGGCCTCGATGGGATGGGGCTCCTTTTTGCCGACCAGCCCGCTTGGGAAGGAAAATCGTTGCTGGAGGCTCGTGACGCGAGCGGCGCCTTGCTGATGCGCGGCATGATCGAACTGGTCCGCAACAACGGCGAAGGTTTTTACGAATACGGTTGTGCCCAATCGAAAACTCATGGCGCTGATTTTCGCAAGATTGCCTATGTTAAGTATTTTGCTCCCATCGATGGCTTTATCGGGGCCGGTGAATGTATGGACGGCGTGGAGAGCGATATCCGCAAAGAGGTGCTGGATCGCTTGGAAAAGATTCATTTCGGCAAGGATGGATACATCTTTGTTGTGAATACCGATGGTCTTACCCTTGCCAACAGCGCCCAACCGGAATTCCGGGGGAAAAACATGCGCGACCTTACCGGCATCGACGCCATGCACGTTTTCCGGGAGGAGCGCCAGGCGGCCCAAAAACCGGGCGGGGATTTTATCCGGTATGACTGGAAAAAACCCGGCACACAAAAAATCCGCGAAAAGCTCTCTTTTGTAAAAGGTTTCCCCAGGTGGGGCTGGATGGTGGGGGCGGGAGTCTACACTGACGATATCGAGCCTCGGATCGCCGCAATGAACGCCGTGGCCAAAAAGGAGATGTGGAAGGACCTGACTCACCTCGCTTTCACTCTGGCGGTATTGCTGGCGGCGGCACTGGTTATTTCCTTCCAATTTTCTCGCCTGTTGAAAGGGCAGCTCGATGTTTTCATTAATTTTTTCAAAGAGGCGGAAACCGGTGGAGCGCCGATCTCCATGGAACATATCTTTTCACCCGAATTCCGGCGGCTGGCCCAATCGGCGAACACCATGCTGGACGAGAGGCAGGAAGCGGAGAGGGCCCTTCGTGAGAATGAACTTCGACTCAGAACGATCCTGCAAACCAGCAATGAGGGGTTCTGGCTGCTGGATAACGACTCCCTGGTGATGCACGTCAATCCGAGAATGTGCGAGATATTGGGAAAGGATAGGCGGGACGTCCTCGGGAAAAGCGTTTTTGATTTCGTGGATGAAGAAAACAAGGCCATTTTCGACCATCAGTTTGATTTGATGGCGCAAATAGGCTCCGGCTCCTATGAGATCGCCCTCCGCCGACTTGATGGATCGCATGTCTACTGCCGGTTCAATGCTTCGCTTTTTTGGGACGGGTCGGGGAGCAGAGTCGGCTCGTTTGCAATGGTGACGGACATTACCGACCGCAAGCGAGCCGAAGAATTGTTGCGCGCGCATGAAGAGCGTCTTCGAGCCGCCATGGAGGCGACCGAACAAGGGTGGTTCGATCTCAATGTTCAGACGGGGAAAGTCAGTGTCAGTCCTGAATATATCAGGCTTGCCGGCTATGAACCGAAAGAATTCAATATGAACCTGGACAATTGGATCGACGCCATTCATCCGGAAGACCGAAGCGCTGTTTGGGAGGCATATCAGGAGTGTTTAAAAGCTAAAAGCGGGATAGTAATTGAATACCGACTGAAAGCCAGGAATGGAGAATGGAAATGGATCCGTTCCATAGGGAAAATTGTCGGTTTCGATTCCGAAAATAAGCCGTTGAAAATGATCGGAACGCATACCGATATCTCCAGGATCAAGCAGGCTCAATCCGCCCAGCGGGAGAGCGAAGAGATGTATCGTTCGCTGGTGAGCCTTTCCCCCGACGCGATTACGATGGCCGACCAGGATGGCCTGCTTACTTTCTCTTCACCCAAGGCCAGGGAAATTTTCGGTTATTCACCCGGTAACGAGCTTATCGGACGCCGCCTGCTGTCGTGGGTCCCGCCGGAAGAGCGGGAAAAAGCGTCCAGAAATGTATCTCATCTCCTGAGGGAAGGGACCCTCATAGATCATGAATACACACTTGTGAAAGCCGATGGGAGTCGTTTTTTCGGGGAAATAAGCGCAGCCCTCATTCGTCACCCGGAGGGCACGCAGGTCAGAATGATGTTCATCACTCGGGACATCACCGAGCGAAAGCGCTCGGAGCAGGAACATCAGGAACTGCAGGAGCAGTTGAACCAGGCCCAGAAAATGGAGTCTGTCGGCAGGCTGGCGGGCGGTGTGGCCCATGATTTCAACAACATGCTGGGAGTGATCCTCGGGCATTCCGAGTTGGCCCTGATGGAGACCGAGCCTGCTCAACCCGTTTACAACGATCTCCAGGAGATCCGCTCGGCGGCCAACCGCTCGGCCAACCTGGTGCGCCAACAGCTGGCCTTTGCCCGCAAACAGACAATCGACCCGCGTGTCCTGGACCTTAACGATGCCGTGGGAAGCATGCTCAAGATGATTCAACGGCTGATCGGGGAAAACATCCGGTTGAGCTGGCGCCCGGGCGTAGGCGTTTGGCCCGTCAGGATGGACCCCACACAGGTCGACCAGATTTTAGCCAATCTGTGCGTCAACGCGCGCGACGCCATAGCCGGGGTTGGCGCCATCAGTATCGAAACCGGCAACGCGCGGATCGATGAAAATTTCTGCAGACAGCATCTGGACGCCGCTCCCGGGGAGTATGTGGTCCTCTCGGTTTCCGACGATGGGTGCGGAATGGATAAAAAGACACTGGGCAAGCTCTTCGAGCCGTTTTTCACTACCAAGGAGGTCGGCAAGGGAACCGGGCTGGGCCTTTCAACCGTTTACGGCATCGTCAGGCAAAACAGCGGGTTTATAGAAGTGGAAAGCGATTCGGGCCGGGGAACGACCTTCAGGCTCTACCTGCCGCGAACGGATGCGCCTGAGTCCCAACCGCAGCCGTACGAACAGAGGTTCGGTCCGTCCAAGGGCGTGGAAACCATCCTGCTGGTCGAAGATGAGAAATCGATTCTGGATTTGGGAAAAAGGATATTGGAGCGCTGCGGCTACCAGGTGTTGGCCGCGGGAGATCCCGAAGAAGCGCTGAGGCTGGCCCAAAACCATTCCGGTCGCATCGATTTGCTGATAACCGATATCATAATGCCCACAATGAACGGTAAGGAGCTGGCCGAAAAGCTCTCGGAATTCGTGCCTCCATCCAGAAACCTGTTTATGTCCGGCTATACCGGTGAAGCGATCATGGAAAGCGGGGTGGTTGAGGATGGAATGAATTTTCTCCCGAAACCCTTTTCATTAAAGACTTTGACGGAAAAGGTCCGGGAAGTATTGAGCAGATGAGGCGAGGTAAGAATAAAGCGTAATCGCCGCGGGGGGGGGGATCGATGCGACTGGGCGTCGACCTGGGAGGGACAAAAACCGAGATCATAGCTCTAAATGATAACGGTATCGAGATTTACCGAAAACGAGTGGATACCGATCCACGCAGCTACCAACGCATCGTTGGTAAAATTGCCGAATTGGTCACAGAAGCGGAAGCGGCCACAGGGCAGGTGGGCAGTGTGGGAATCGGCATCCCCGGCACTGTTTCATCCAGAACGGGTCGCGTAAAGAACGCCAATACGAACGTGCTTAACGACCATCCCCTCGACCGGGACCTGGGCGGGATGCTGGACCGACAGGTGCGCTGCATGAATGATGCAAACTGTCTGGCGCTCTCCGAAGCGGTCGATGGCGCGGGCGCGGGGTACTGCGTCGTGTTCGCCGCGATCCTTGGAACCGGTTGCGGGGCCGGTATCGCTATCGACGCCAAACCGTGGTCGGGAGGCAATCTGGTGGCCGGCGAGTGGGGGCACAATCCTCTTCCCTGGATGAGTGGCGGGGAATACCCCGGACCCCCATGCTGGTGCGGCAAGACGTCCTGTATCGAGAAATGGGTCTCCGGAACGGGTTTTGCCGAAGACTACGCCAGGGCGACGCGGGAGGCCTGGCCTCCACCCAAAGTGAGCGCACAACAGATTATCGCCCTGGCCCGTGAGGGAAATGAAGTCGCCAGGAGTGCTTTGAACCGTTATGCCGATCGATTGGCGAGGTCCCTCGCTCAGGTTATCAACATCCTGGACCCGGACGTAATTGTTCTCGGCGGGGGGATGAGTAACGTCGAGGAGTTGTACGAACTGGCGCCCCCGCTTTTGCCCCGCTATGTGTTCGGCGGCGAGGCCGACACCCCGATAGTGCGCAGCAGGCACGGCGATTCGAGCGGGGTTCGCGGTGCGGCCTGGCTCTGGCCGAAATGACGAGGAATACGGTAGTGGGTTCAGGCTGCCTCATTGACAAGGCTAAGGTCAAAAGAGCGGGGGGTGGGGAGACATGATCCCCCGCACTATGAACTCCTCCTGTATGGGATGCAAGGTCTCACCCGATGGGGCGAGCCCCTCGGCGGTGAGGATTCTAATATCGTACAAGTCTCTATCACCCTGTCGACATCTTTCGGTTATAGTGGACCCCAATTTCGAGACAATGGTTTAAGCTGTGCTCCATCAGGAGGAACGAGCAGCGATGAGCGAAGCGAAGAAGAGGAAGGTCCACACCCCCGAGTTCAAGGCGAAGGTAGGTCTGGAGGCATTGCGGGGAGCAAAGACGATCAACGAGATCGGTCAGGAATACGGCGTTCATCCCGCGCAGGTCGGGCAGTGGAAGAAGGAAATTCAAGAGCAAGCCAAAACATTGTTTGAAGGCAAGCGTGGCCCCAAGGCGATTGCAGCACACCAGGAACCGGAGCTGTGCGGTACAGTGAAATTGGCAAGCTCAAGGTGGAACTCGACTGGCTCAAAAAAAAGTCCGGGGGGACAGCCGGTGATGATGCGGCAAAAGTGGATCGGCAAAGATGGTGCGGTAGCCGTGGTCAGGCAGTGTGCCCTGGCGGGAATATCCCGGGCCACAGTTTATGCGCTGCGCAAGCCTGGGCCGGTCGATGAAGGAGACCTGCGGCTCAGTTCCCTGATCACGCACACCCGTGGGATCCAGATCGCGGGCTTGCAGCCTGCGGCTGGAAGGCCGGTGGCGCAAAAATCCGTTCTTTCATGCTTACCTCAAAAACAGTGACGTCCCCTCCCGGGTAGGGGGAGAGATTCGATTCTCGGTAGAAAGGACTGGTCGATGCAAGACTTCGTACCTCAGGATGAGAATTTCGAAAGGCGGGTAAAAGAGAGTTTCTCAAAACAAAAGATGATGCACACCATTGGTGCGGTTCTTTCGAAAGTCCAGCCGGGCAGAGTGGAAATCTCACTCGCTTTTCGAGACGATTTGACTCAACAGCATGGTTTTCTGCACGCAGGGGTGGTCGGCACCCTTGCCGACACCGCCTGTGGCTATGCGGCATTCAGCCTGATGGCTCCCGATGCGGCAGTGCTTACTGTCGAGTACAAAATAAATCTGCTCTCACCCGCGGTCGGGGAGTCGTTGCTGGCCGTCGGGATGGCGATCAAACCGGGACGCACTCTCACCGTGTGCTCAGCCGATGTGTTTGCATCCAGGGAGGGAGAAAATAAGTTGATTGCCACCATGATGGCCACAATGATGAGCATACGGGGACGAGAAGGGTTTACCGGATGACAGTGTCGTGAAGGCTGTGACCATTTCTCAGAAAAGAAGAGACCGATTCGAAGGTGGATTACTTCGAGCCGGCCCCCTCGGCCTCAGGAGTCTCGTGAATCATCACGCAACATGTCGCGTGTCGATCGGATTTTTGAAAGGGCTGTTCGCCTGAATGAAGTGGCGCCTGGCCCTGTTTGAATTTTGCGTATGCCTTACCCTTTGGATGGATTGGGCCCCTTGCGATACACCAGGGTATATGCCATCGGTTTACATAGATAATCACTCTTTATTACGACATGCATCGTAAGGGTTATGCCATCGTCGCTCAGTTCGCAGGTATTAGTCCTGATACCTTTGTCCGTTGAAAATGTCTGTTCCAATTTGCCGCCCACCAGACGGGTCTGTAAACCAACGATATTACCTTCCCGGTTGCGATACCTCACTAAAGTCCCGTCGGTAGGAGCAGTTGGCAAGACATAGTCGCCGGCGATGACATAGATTCTATTGCCTGACAAAGCTATAGACAGTTTGTCACGGACTCTGGCGGCCTTACTGAGTTTATTTCGAGCAAAAGGTCTTATAATACAATTCATTTGGGAGAGAACCGAGTCTTCTATTTGTGCGACATTGTCACTCTTTTGAGGTACGAGATAAAAAGTGCCTTGGATGCCGGCGGCTTTCGAGTAGGATATCAATAATAGTGAACCAATAAGAAAAACGGAAAATACGAGTGTTCTCATCTATTGCCTTTCGTGCTGTACAAACAAGAGACTCCCTGATTTTGTCCCGACATTATAACATGGATTTTCCAGAAGAATAGAGGGAGACGATTGCGGCTGGAAACCCTTTGCGTATTCCAGCGATTCCGGCCACCCCTTCCGACGAAGGGCCCCCCATCGATTCCGAGGCAACTTTGGCGTTTACTCCAGCGCCACTTGGGCGGTTCACCTTTTAGCCGGCATAGGGCGAAAAGCAAAGAACTCAAATCCGATAAAGGCCGGGAAATGATAAGGTTTTCGAGCGGGGCGCAATCTCAGGACGTCCAAGCCGAGCAGGCCAAAATGAGCGACGAACTCAACCATCCTGTCGGGAAGAAGGAGGGCCGCCTCGGTATCGGTTGGCGGGAAACCAAAATTTCTTTTTCCCGGCATCCGCAAGAGGCTCTCTAGTGACTCTCTTCAAATACCTTTTTGGCTATTGTTGCAGCTGAAATGGCTGTAGGCCATCCTGAGTAAAATGCCAGGTGCGTTATGGCCTCTCCAATCTCATCTTTGGTCAAGCCATTCTCGAGTGCCAACGCCAGGTGGAAAGGCAGTTGCTCTGTTCGATTCAAAGCGATAAGTGCGGCAACGGTGATAAGGCTGCGGTCCCGTTTGGACAGATCGGGCCGTTGCCATAAATCGCCGAAAAGAACGTCCTCGGTAAGGGTGACCAGTTTTGGTGCGACATCTCTAATCGGGTCCAGGGGTTTTAGCTTGCGCTTTTCATCTTCCATGCAACTTCTCCTCCGGAATTTTCGTCTCGACCATCTCTATGTTCCAATAATCAACATTGCGGGCGCCCGGTGCAAGTTTTATCTCGCGGTCTATTCCCGCCGCCCGCCTGCTGGACCAAATTATTGACTCCGATGACGGTAAAGTTTAAAAATTATCAAAAAAGCAACCCGCAAAGGAGACAATCCTATGGCGCCCCCTGCATCCATGCCTGTATCTCGAGCTAAAAAACTACTCTTTCTACCCATAGCCGATGTGCTGGCCGATCCGGAGCAGCCGCGCAAATATTTCGATCCGGATGCCTTAAATGAGCTCAAAACTTCCCTCGAGCAGCATGGCATTATTCAGCCTGTTCTCGTTCGACCCTGCACTGAGGTGGAAATGGGTGCCTAATGACGGTTGAAGAGCAGATAGATTCAATTTTATCCCGATTGAGAAGGTCACAATTTAGAACCCGGTTTCAACTCACCGGCAAGGACCTTGAATATTTTAAATCCAAGGGAATGGATGTCATTCTCCGGCACGGCGCCGATTTCCTCAAAACCCGGCTGGCTCCAGCCAATCCCCATAATGATACAAGACAGACTCCATTCAAAGGTCATCCCATCTTCATCGCCCAGCATGCCACCGCTACCTGTTGTCGAAAGTGTCTTGAAAAATGGCATAAAATTGAACGTGGGAAAGCATTAGACGAGAGCGAGAAGCAATATATCATTGCCGTCTGGAAGAAATGGTTGGAAATGCCGGCCAATGATGAGACAGAATACGGTACATAGGTTTTAGTTCAAATATCGGGTCGACCGTTTGGAATCATCGGTAATTGCATCGGAATCGGCCATTGTGGCTTTATTATTTAGCATTGTGATAATGGATTGAAGGGTGGCTATTGAAGCGTTAAGTTCGGAAAGTTTTATTTCGAGCAAAAACGCCAGTATCTTTAATCGATTTTCAGGTCCCACGGCCCTGTCGAGGATTTTATCTATATCATCCTGAAATGACTGAAGTTCCGGATGCTCTTCTAAAAATCCATCCCTGCTTTTGAGGGCCAACTCCAATTCCCGCTGGTAATTCACTTTCCCCTTCCTGGATGCCTCCATTTTCAAACCTCCCTATGTCGCAGGCAGACTCAGTGTCCTTCCCTGTAAAGATGGGCAGCATTCAAGGCTTTGTACAGAGGTGATCGTCCGGTTTGGGGCATTTCGAAGAATCTTTTATGCAGAGAGACAATCCGACTTGGTCGAGGTGACGCCAAAGAGAAAGGGGAAATGACATCGAACTGACCGAAGGGTCGGAAATCTAAACTCAGGTGGGGGAATTGGGGGCCATCGAGACGGGGGAATTTTCGGCTGTCATTATCACGTGTGGCAGGGCCGAGTTTATCCTGAAGTTGAAAAAGCTTGGATTCGCGGAGCTGGTTACCCTCGGATAAGAATGGACCTACCTGCACGATTATTATGGGGACGTCGGGAAGTTCATGCACGGCTTGGTGACGGGGGGCGCATAAAAAGTAAAACCGCAAGCATGAGCCGCAAGCGGTAAAAGTCGATTTTTCGTAGAAGTGGAGCGGGAGACGGGCTTCGAACCCGCGACCCTCAGCTTGGAAGGCTGATGCTCTAGCCAACTGAGCTACTCCCGCTCGGAAGTAGGGTATGTAACACAAAAAGCTGGAAGTTTTAAGCTAAAAATGGAGCCTGCCCAAAGATTTGCTTCCTTGGTCCCCGGTGGCGTCTATTCTTTGGGCCCTTCGACCACCACCTTGTCCACACCGTCTTTTTCGGCCAGCAAAACGTTTACCTGCTCCTCCGGGCTGGTGTCCAGGGCGATGCCCACAAACTGGCTGCAGATGGGCAACTCCCGGTGGTCTCTATCCACGAGCACCGCCACCTGCACCCTTATCGGGCGGCCGTAGTCGATCAGTGCGTCCAAGGCGGCGCGGACCGTCCGGCCGGTAAAAAGCACATCGTCGATCAACACGACCTCCAGGTCATCTATACGAAACGGCAGATTGGTTCCCTGGAGTACGGGCTGAGTGTGCAGGCGGGTCCAGTCGTCACGGTAGAGAGTAATATCCAGCGAGCCAAGGGGCACAGGAGTCCCAAGCCTGCCCGAAATTATCCCCGCGATCCTGTTGGCCAGAAAAACCCCGCCGGTGTGTATGCCCACCAGGGCAAGCCTTCGCGGATCCCGGCTCGATTTTATTATCTCTGTCGAGAGGCGCTCGAGTGCGGCCTGGATGTCCCGTGCTTCCATTATAACGCGACCGTCGACGTATTCCATGTCAGTAGCGAGCCTTTGAAAGCGAAGTTCAGAAGAAACATGAAAGGCGCCTCCCGGCGCCTTTATCAGCATCTGACTGCCTTGAGAAAGAGAAATCACCGAAAGATACTAGGTAGCAACTTTTTCCAGATATGTCAATGAATAAGCCTTTCGATCAGAAAACCACAGTCCTTCTTGTTACCTCGGAACCACCCAATTTAATGAAAAGGTTCGGGGCGCGATTCTTCCTGCTCCTTTTAAGAGATCCGCGGGTTGGGCTAAGAACCGTAGGTTTAGGCTAAAAGTCCGTGGTTTGGGCTTGGCAATCCCGGCTGGCGGTCCCACCGCCAAGTCGGTTCAGGGCGCCTTCGGAGGACACATATAGAGGCGCGTGGCCGGCAAATCGTTATTGAGCCCATTGGAAAACAGTATCTGGTAGATTCGGGTCGTGCCGTATTTAAACCCGGCCGATGAGCAGTTGAGATAGAGCCGCCACATGCGCACGAAACTCTCGCCGAACATTTCACCTATTCTTCCGATGTTCTTTTCGAAGTTGTGTATCCAGCAATCCAAAGTCCGGCCATAGTGAAGCCGCAGCGGTTCGACGTCCAGCACGCTCAGACCCGCCCTGCCCATTTCGCGGAGAGTGTCCGGAAGCCCTGGAATGTATCCGCCCGGAAAGATGTAGCGCATGGTCCAGGGGTCGGTCGGCGACTCGACTTCCTTGGCGATGGTGTGCAGAAGACCCGTCCCCCCTTTTTTGAGAATGCCGGCGGTCTGCCTCATGAAAGCCGGAATAAACCTTTTGCCGACGTGTTCGAACATCCCGATCGACACCAATTTATCGAACCTTCCGGACAGTTTCCTGTAGTCGAGCCGCTTTACCTCGATTCGCCTTCCCAGACCGGTTTCTTCCAACTTCCGGCGGACGTGCTTGTACTGGTTCTTTGAAAGCGTGATTCCCACACCGCCCGCGCCGTATTGGACGGCGGCGTGCAGCAGCATGCCCCCGTAGCCGCATCCGATATCGACCAATGTGTCCTCGGGCCCCAGCATGAGTTTGCGGGCGATCAAATCGTATTTTTGCCGCTGCGCGAGTTCCAGGGAATCATTTTCACTGTTAAAATAGCCGCAGGAGTAGGTAAGAGACTCATCGAGGAAAAGAGAGTAGAATTCGGGCGTCAGGTCGTAGTGACGGGCAATGTTTTTCATCGACCGTCCCGGCGTTGCGATTGTTTTCAGATAAAAGGGCAGAAGACGGATTTTTTCCCGGAGCGTGACCTTCCCATCAAAATCTATGGCAAATCCCAGCCGAAGGAGTTCCTGAAGGTCGCCTTCAACCTCCAGATCACCCGAGACGTATGCTTCCCCGAAACCCATAAAGCCTCTGCCGAGCAGCTTCCCGGCAGCCGTTTGAGACCTGAACGACATGGTCGTCTTCGGGTTGAAACCGTATACTATCTCTTCTCCGTCCCACAGTCTGAAAGCAAAAGAGGCGGACGGTTCCGCCCGGTTAATGGCGGCGGCAAGTTCCCTCAGCGCTTTTTTCATCAAAGTGCCCCTCTCGGTTCAAAGAAAGAGGAAATCAATCGGATCGAGACAAAAATACGGAGCGACATTAGTAGGGCGAAAACTGAAAATCTTTCGTTTGGAGACATTTTTCTCACGACCTTGACCCAAGTCAATGGTCAAAACAGCGGGGAAAGTATAAAATTTTCGAAAACCAGGGAATTTTTTCTGATTTCTCGCAACGAGGCGCATACATGATCTGGACAAAAGAAGCGGAAGAAGCGGTTTTAAAGGCGCCTTTCTTCGTGCGGCGAAGAGTGCGGATGGATGTGGAAAAGGGGGCCGCAAGGCAAGGCTCGGCCAAAGTGTTGCTAAAGCATGTGATGGATTGCAGAAAGAATTTTCTCTCCGGAAAGCCAATGGAGTCCAAAGGGTTTCAAATAGAGACCTGTTTTGGTTCAAGCGGCTGTAAAAACCGTGCGAACCGCAGCGAAGAGCTTGCGGGAAACCTGGAAAAGACGCTCTTGCGACGCGATATCGCCGCCTTCCTAAAAGAGCGGACAAGTGGAGAGATGAAGATTCATCACGAATTCCGAATTTGTTTTTCCGATTGTGCCAATGCGTGTTCGCGTCCCCAGATCGCCGATATCGGCATCATCGGGGCGGTGCTTCCCGGGATGGTCGATACCTGCTGCACCGGATGCTCCACATGCCTGTCAACGTGTGCCGAAGGCGCAATCCATACCGTACCGGGCTCTGCGGTTCCGGTACTCGATGCGGGCAAGTGCGTGCGGTGCGGACAGTGTATCGAGACTTGCCCCGCGGGCGCGATAGAAGTGGCCGAGAAGGGCTGGCGCATTCTGGCGGGCGGCAAACTCGGCCGTCACCCCCAGCTGGGACATGAGCTGGAAGGCATATACTCCGCGGATGAGGCCCAAAAGATGGTGGAACGAATCCTGGACATTTATTTCGCCCACAACCTAAGCGGGGAGCGACTGGGGGCGATCCTCCAAAGAATCGGCTATGACCGGCTCGCCGATTTGGGGTAGATCACATGACTTTACCGAACGGCCCGACTTGACTTGGCTTTTTCGCAGGCCAGAGCCTGCACAGAGGCTTCTCCTTCGGCCAAGGGAGCGGAAAAAACCCTGATATTTTCCAGTTCGTGTCGAGCGAAAAGCACAAGCGGCATGGCCAGGATAAGTCCCGGGATTCCCAGCAGGACTTCGCCAAAGACCAGCGCGCCTAGAGAAACGGCCATCGGCAGGTGCACTATCCCACCGATTATTCTAGAATTCAGAAAGTATTCCAGTTTGTGAACCCCGATCAACATGATCAGGCAGATTACCGTACCCAGCATCCCGCTCATCGCGAAAGCGTTGATGGTCAGAACGCAGTTTGACATCAGGTTTCCAACGACCGGGAAAAGCCCGCAGAAAAAAACCACGAAAACCATCAGGAACTGATGACTCAGAGGCAGCCCGAAGATTACGAGCAGCGAGATAAGGGTGTTAATGAGGGCTATGATCACCTGCCCTCCCATGACGCGCCTGAAATAGATGTAGAACACCCGCAACCTGGTCTGGGCGAACTTGAACAAAAAAGTCATCAGGCTGTTGGGGTTTCGCGTGAACGCCTGCTCGACCTTATCGGATTCGAAATAGAAAAACAGGTTGATGGCCAAAGCGAAGATGAACTGAATGATTCCCTTATAGAGAGGCGTCAGACTGGTTGCCAGAAAATGCAAAATATCGGCGCTGGCCTTTATGATCGAAGCTTTCACCTCATCGACGTTGACGTACGCCGGAAGGTTCCATTTTTGCGAAGCGTCTTTAAGATCTCTAACGATCTGGACCCGGAGTTGATTGGAGAGTTCAGGCAAACTTTTGACCATCATCGGGACCACTTTGTAGGATAGCAGTATGATGGCCAAAACAACTATCGTGTAGAGCAGCGAAAAGAGTACGGCCCTGGGCACGAAAGGCACCATCCGGTGGATATCGCCGGTCACTAAATCGGAAATGAAATAGAGAAACAGGAACGATATGACCAAAACCGTCAAATGACAAAGAACCAGTATGGCGACAAGGACGGCCAGAAACGCATAGCCGACGCAATGCGGGTGGTTTTCGAGCAATTTGTTTGGCCGGTTCTCCAACCTGCGTTCCAGATCGGACTCCCTGCGGACGCGGTCCACTATTTCATCGAGCTTGTGCCTGGTGCGCTCAGCTTTCTCCATACCGCTCCGCCCTTTCCCATGTCGTCCGGATTCATCGAATTGGGGGAACTATACTCCACCAGCCGATCTTCAGCAACCACCGAGCACCAGAAGTCGGGGGTATTTGGTTCAGCCTTGATCTTGATGTAAGACCGCCGAGTTACGACCTGTTCTGGATCGTGGGACGAGAATAGATCGATGGTGTTGTAGGGTTGAGGTGCAGGCTTCCAGCCGCGATCAAGACAAGTCGCGGCTGGAAGCCGCTCCTACAAATACTAGGAATTCCCGGTAGAACCATTTTACCGTGCGCGATAAGATACAAGGTCGGGCTGTAGGTTGGGCTAAGCGAAGCGCAGCCCAACACCGGCGGACGCGTTCAAGATTAGCCCAAACAAGAAGAGCTAAAAAGAGCGGGCGAGCGTCTCCCCAGCCCCCGGAATCGCGAGAAGTCCGTGGTTTGGGCTCGGCAATCCCGGCTGCGGCGGCACGCCGCTGGTTTGGGCTCGGCAATCCCGGCCGCGGCGGCACGCCGCTGGTTTGGGCTTGGCAATCCCGGCCGCGGCGGCACGCCGCTGGTTTGGGCTTGGCAATCCCGGCCGCGGCGGCACGCCGCTGGTTTGGGCTCGGCAATCCCGGCTGGCGGTCCCACCGCCTCCCCCGCGCTCTTTAACCTTTTCGCGCCACTCAGCCCGCGATCGGGCATTGAGCGGGTTCATGCCTGCACGCCGTGCAGCGCTCCCGTTTTTCACCCCTGGGCAGTTTGGCGCAGAGTTCGTCCGGAACATCAATACTAAATGAGGACATCACCCTTTCGATATGGCCCCGGCACTCCGGGCAGGCCACCGGCTCATTTTGGCCCAGGACAAGTTCTTCGAAGGTGTGGCCGCAATTTTTGCACCTGTATTCGTAAAGAGGCATCTTTTCCAACCTTTCTCTTTCGTTTATTTAGAAGTAATCATTATCTGGCACAGGTTCAAAGGGTGCGCCGAAACTATGAGGGGCTTCCGGGGGCCAGTCGCAGAACGCGGGGGGGGGATCGGGCCTCGGTCCGGGCCGGATAGGTAAATTTTTAAAGGCTTGTCATTTTCAAACGCCGGCCGGCTAGAGACCGCCTCATTCCCAGGATAAGCAAATAGGGAAGATACTTCCGATATACTTGCAAAATCGGCCCGCAAAGCTTACAAGACAACTAAAAATCAATTTGCTCACCCTCAGCGAATCCGACAGGAAAGAGGAGACCGGAAAATTGGAAACCGGGGGGGAAACGCTTTCGTCAGCATTTTTTCGGAATTTTCCGGGGATGGCTTACCGGTGCAAGCCCGACTCCGAGCATTCTTTCGATTTCGTCAGTCCGGGGGCGGTCGAGTTGACCGGGTTGTCCATTTCCGAGTTGAACAAAAGGCAAAGACTTCTGGACCTGGTTGTGGAAGAGGACCGCCAGGCGATCAGGGCTGAAATCGACAAAGCAATCGCCGTCAAAGGGCCTTTCCGGCTGGTGTATAGAATCCGCACCCCCAAGGGGCATATCAAATGGGTGTGGGAGCACGGGCTCGGGATTTACTCTCCGCGGGGCGACCTGAAGGCCATAGAAGGCTTTATCGCCGACGTCTCCGGTCGAAAGCGAATAGAAGAGGCCCTGAAAATGTCCGAGGAGCTTTACCGGGTCCTTGCGGAAAGCGTTTCGGATGCTATTTTCATGGTAGACGAGGACCGCTGCATTGTCTCGGTCAATCGAGCTTTTCTGGACCTTTTCGGCTATTTGCGGGAGGAAATCATCGGCCAGACGATCCGAATGCTGCACACCTGCGATGAGAGCTTCCGGGAATTCGGCGAGTTGCGCTCCGCAATGGAGAAAGGGTCGGTAAGGGTGGAGTGGGAGTTGAAAAAAAAGAACGGAACGGTATTCCCCGTGGAGGGGACCTTTTCGGCCATCTCCGGCCCCGGCGGTTCAACCGGAGGCCATGTGGGAATCATCCGGGACATAACGGAGCGCAAGAGGGTGGAAAAAGAGCTTCGGGAATACCGCGAGCACCTGGAGGAGATAGTGCAGGAGCGCACCCGTGAACTCCGGGAAGCGCAGGCCGCGCTGGTTCAAAGAGAAAAGCTCAAAACGCTTGGCGCCACCGCCGCCGAAGTCGCTCACGAGTTCCGGAACCCTCTGGTTTCAATAGGCGGTTTTGCCCGGCGGCTGCAAAAAAAGCACCCCGACTCTGCCGAGGCGGAGATCATCTTGCATGAAACCGAACGGCTCGAAACCATTCTCGACCGGTTGAGCGATTATCTGCGCCCCGTGGAAATGAAACCCGCCGAGTGCTACGTAAACGAAATCCTGAGCGAATCGGTGGAGCTGCTGGGCCCTCAGCTGGAAAAGAAAAATGTGAAGCTCCACCTGGATCTTCACGACAATCTGCCAACCGCCCACGTGGACCCGGCGATCCTCACCCAGGTTTTTGTGGCCATGATCCGAAACGCTGTGGGAATGATGGACCTGGAAAAGGAGATGAGCCTCAGGACCTACTACGGCGAACACAAGGTCTACGTGGATATGACCAGCCCGGTGGCCGGAAACAGGCTTCTCGACCCCGAGCTTATGCTTCTGCCCTTCGAAGACAGTATCAAGGGAACGGGGATTTCCTCGACCTTCAAGCTTCTAAAGGAAATGGGGGGCACGCTTTCTTTTGTGAGGCAGGGATCGAAGGCCAAATTTACCGTTTCACTCGTAAAGTGCACTCAATCCGATCATCGAACGGCAGTTGAAGATCATCAAGTGGGCTGATCCAGACAACTTTTACCAGGGAGGCTGACATGGATTTCCGGATACCCGCCGAATTCGAAGAGGAACTCGGACGCTACAAGGAGTTCATTTCCAATCGCCTCACCCCCCACCTTGGCGGGTGGTATGCGCAAAAGGAGGTCCCCCGCGACCTTTTTCTCGATCTGGGCGGACAGGGTTGGCTGGGCCTGGAAGTTGACGGAGCGCGGTTCCGCGAACTCAACCCGCTAAAAGACGCCCTTTTCATGGAACACCTGGGGATAATATCGCCGGGGACCGGCGTAGCCGTCCTGGCGCATGTCTCGCTTGGCGCCAAGGGAATCGTTCTGTTCGGAAACGATCGCCAGAAGGAGCTTTACCTTCCCGCGGCCGCCAGGGGGCAAACGCTTGTCTGCCTGGGCAACACCGAGTCCGGCGCCGGCAGTGACGTGGCGGCGGTGGCTTCCACGGCCACAAAGGTGGACGGCGGCTGGATACTCCATGGAACCAAAGCGTTTGTTACAAACGGCGTCATAAGCGATCTGGCCCTCATCACGGCCGTATCGGACCCCGAAGCGGACCGCAACAGCCGCATTTCCATGTTCCTGGTCGACCTGGCCTCGAAAGGCATCACCCGCACCAAGCTCCACAAGGAAGTGTGGATCCCCTCGGATCTGACCCGCATCAAGCTCGAAAACGTATTCGTGCCGGATGCCAACCTCATCGGCAACCGGGGGCGCGGACTCCAGCAGGTGCTCGAAATATTTACCAACAGCCGGATCACCATAGCCGCGCTGACTCTTGGCACGGCCGAAGGAGCGTTTCGAACCGGAGTCGAACACGCCAAAAAGAGGCAGGCGTTTGGCGGAAAGATTATCGATTTCCAGGCCAAATCATTTGAAGTCGCCGATTTTTACAGCAAAATCGAAGCGGTGCGTCTGCTCCTGTGGAAAACATGCTGGGAAAAAGAACATGCCCTCGATTTCAGACTCTCCGCCTCGATGGCCAAATATCTTTCGGTGGAAGTGGCAAGGGCCGTAGGCCAGTGGGCGGCCGATCTTTTCGGGGCGCCCTCGGTTATCTACGAACACCCCATTCACAAATATCCCATGGACGCCTGGGCATCCTCGCTGGGGGAGGGGACACAGGATATTCAGAAACTGATTATTTTCCGGGAATTCATGAAACGCGAGATGGCCTGATACGAAGTCGCGTTCAAGACGCGCCAAACAGATGGGTTTGGGAAAGGAGACATAAGATGGAATGGCGTGAAGTGGTTGAGCACCCAAGCCTGAAAGACCTCCCTTTCAAGATCGAAACGAATGCGGAAGGCTACATTATGATGGTCGCGGCCAAGAACAGGCATCGGTTATACCAGGCACGCATAAACGCATGGTTCGAGCACCATGGACAAGAAAACAGAGCGATGCAGGAATGCAACATCGAAACTTCCGACGGAGTCAAGGTTGCCGATGTCGTATGGGGAAGCGTCGAATTTTTTAAAAGGAACAGGGATAGTGATCCGTACCAAGAATCCCCCGAAGTCGTTGTCGAAGTGATATCGCCTTCCAACTCCGAAAATGCAAGAAAACGCAAAATGTCATTGTATTTTGACAGGGGCGCCAACGAAGACTTCTATCCACTAAGCACACTAAGGAGCACTCACACTAAGAAGCACTAAGGAAGATCAGAACTTGGGTTGTTGCTTCGTGCTCCTGCGTGTGCTTCGTGGAGCCACTCCCCCCCCCGCGGGTGGCACGGGCAAGCATTGCCCGTGCCGAAGGCAAGAGGGTTTCCATGCAAGGGATACCCGATGGCGATCATGAGCACCCATAAGATGCTTTAAAACGGAGCGTTCAGTTGCCGGCGAGAGGAGCGGAAATTCAAACGGCAAGATGACAGATCAACCAATCCAGCCTGATCATGCAGCGATTTGAGGGATGCGAAATCGCCGCCAACCGAACGCTTCCATTCTTTCCATTCTTTTGTTCCCAGTTTCACGTCCCGGGTCTTCGAGTTACGGGAAACCTTCACTTCCAACCCCGAAACCTGTGACGAATGCTCCGATTGAACCGCTCGGACTTACAGTGCCCACCGGTAGATTTCAATGACATCGTTTAGAGAGGGGCAACGCGGGTTCGTGAAGCCGCAAGCGTCCTTCTGGGCATTTTCCGCCATAATTTTCAGGTCTTTTTCTTTAACACCCAACTCCGTCAGGCCGCTCGGAATCCCCACATCCGCCGAAAGCGTTTTAATGGCTTCCAAAGCCTTCTCGGCGGCCGCACGGTCGGAGAGGCCGCTCACGTTTTCACCCATGGCCATGGCAATGTCTTTGAAACGGCCCACCCGGGCAATCATGTTGAACCGCTGGACGTGGGGAAGCAAAATGGCATTGCAAACGCCGTGGGGCAGGTCATAGAAGCCCCCAAGCTGGTGGGCCATGGCGTGCACGTGCCCCAGACTGGCATTGTTAAAGGCCATTCCCGCCATGTACTCGGCGTAGGCCATCTTGTCACG
>JARLHP010000190.1 GCA_031292195.1 Syntrophobacteraceae bacterium | reverse complement strand
GGAGCTTCTGGATCGCACGATCGAGGGGAATTACCCCTTCGCCGAGGATCGGGCGCTGGCTTTGATCCCGGATTCGCAGGGGCTGGGGGGGACTTTGGGCGTGCAAGCCGCAATCGAGGCGCCAACCGCCGGCGGCGGAAGTCGCGACAAGTGAGGGCGTACCGCCATGAGTAAACCCATCAGCTACTCATCTGGTAACACGTTTGACCTGTGGCGTTGCCGGAAATGCGGGAACTGCCGCCCGCTTGCCGGCGCCATGCTCGACGAGGCGCCGGAGAATTGCCGGCAGCGGGGTGGCATGGTTGAACTTAATTCTCGGGCGTGGTCAAATGTTGTCCCTGAGACGCGACACATGATAATATTTCTGCTTTTCGCGTGCACTCTCTTGGCATGGGGCTCCCCCGCGCGTTCGCAGGACATCGAGCCTCGAGCTTACTCCAATGCTCCGGTTGGAGTGAACTTCCTGATCGTGGGCTATGCCCATACCCAGGGTGGCCTGTCTTTAGACCCGTCCCTGCCCGTGACAAACGCAAAGATAGATACGTCCAGCACGGTTCTCGCCTATGTGCGGGTCCTCGACTTATGGGGCGATTCCGCGAAGTTCCAGGTCATCTTGCCATATATGTGGCTGTCCGGATCGGCGAATTACAATGGCCAGGCTGTAAAACGCGTGGTCGATGGTTTCTCGGACGCCAGGTTCCGGCTGTCGGTAAACCTTTACGGGGCGCCCGCGCTCACCTTGAAAGAGTTCGCCGGCTACGAGCAGGACCTGATCATCGGCGCGAGTCTGTCTGCGTCGGTACCCTCAGGCCAGTATGACTCAGCTCGGCTGGTCAACATCGGCGCCAACCGCTGGTCCTTCACACCCGAGGCGGGTGTTTCCAAGGCCCTGGGGCCGTGGACGCTGGAGGCCGCCATTGACGCAACTCTCTACACTGACAACAACGATTTCTTCGACGGCAACACACGCTCGCAGGCTCCGCTCTATTTGACGGAGGGGCATGTGATCTACAACTTCTCACGGGGCGTTTGGGCTTCGATCGATGCCACTTACTTCATGGGCGGCCGCTCGACCATCGATGGAATTCAAATCGACGATCGACAGGAGAACTGGCGTGTGGGCGGCTCGCTGGCGTTTCCCGTGAACGCCCGAAACTCCATAAAGCTCTATGCCAGCAGAGGGGTGTCGGCACGCACCGGAGACAACTACGACCTGATCGGCATAGCCTGGCAGTACCGCTGGGGCGGCGGACTTTGATCAATGCTTATTTGCTTGACGGGACAGATAGTTCTTCTTTTCATTTCGGTTTACCCGAACAAGTTATTTTGATCGCGGGGTCTGCTGAATGCACAATTTTTTTCCACTCCCTACAGTCAATTACCCGGAAACTGGGCGACCGTCTTTATTTTTCCTGGTGGCGTCTTTATATTCTTTTTCGGGCGGACGTAGCAGGTTAGTCGACTTCAAACAGTGGAAGCAGAGTGAAAGTAACCCAACCTGTATTGCATGAGTTCCGTATTCATGCAAGGCGAAGCGAGGCCGTTTTGCTCATGAAACAGAAGTGGTCCGCCGGCAACGATCTTCGAAGCGAGGACAAAGAAGCATCAAGTTCGGTTGAGGATTTTTCCTTCGAGTGCTCCCGTCAGGATCTGCACAAGTTGATCCACGAGCTTCAAGCTCATCAGCTTGAGGTCGAGCTTCAAAACGAGGAACTCCGAAGAGCGCAAGCGCAGCTCGAAGAATCCCGCGCGCGCTATGTAGACCTTTATGACTTTGCTCCCGTCGGCTACCTGACATTGGATAAGAATGGCCTGATACTCGAGGCCAATCTTGCCGCTGCAAGCCAATTGGGCATTGAAAGAGCCATCCTCCTCAAAAAGCTATTTTTCTCGTACCTTCGCAATGGGGACGAGGACATATTTCGTTTGCATCTGGCGCAGATCTTCAAGACCAGGGAAAGGCAGACCTGCGAAGTGAAACTGAATCCAAGAAACTCAGCGGGTGTATTCGCCAGGCTCGATAGCATATTTATTGAAGATTTGAGCGCTGGTGGCGTTGTCAGGACTTCCTTAATCGACATCTCACGTTCCAAGCACGCCGAGGAAGAGTTGACGCGCGCTCATTACAAATTGGAAGCTCGGGTTGCGGAGCGTACCACCGAACTTTCCACTGCGAACGTGCTGCTAAGGCGCGAGATGGAAGAGCGCGAACTGGCGGAGCAGGCCCTTTGCGAGTCAAGGGAGCAGATTATTGCGGTGGCCGATAGCACGAAAGACTTCATATGTTCTGTGGACCCGGTAAACTTCGGAGTAGTTACCTGGAACAGGGCGTTTGGAGAGTATTTTTTGAATTGCCGGGGCATCGAACTGCGGGTTGGTATGACTCCGGAGCAACTGGCGCCTCCCGAATTCTTTGCCTTCTTCTACGAACTTTTCGCGCACGTGCTGAAGGTGGGCAACTTCACAACGGAATATCGTGTTGTGAGCGGGACTATTCTCCTCCTGCTTTCTTTCAATATTATGAAGCGTGATGGAGAGGTATTCGGGATATCGATATTCGGAAAGGACATCACTGAGCACCGGTTGATGCAGGAGAGGATCACTTCAGCCGCGGAACAATGGCAGGCTACATTTGACTCTATCCAGGACCAGGTCATGGTTTTGGATCAAGAGTTCCGGATACTTAGAGCCAACGCCGCGGCGATTTCTTTCTTCGGACTGCCCCCAGACATCGTTACGGCTAGTCGCTGTCATGAACTGATGCATGGGATCGATGCCAACATGGCGGGGTGCCCTGTTGAAATGACGTTTCGGACCGGGCAGCACGCTGAAGCCGAATTATTTCATAAGGGGAAGAATGCCTGGCTGCTGGTTACCGCCGACCCGATCATGGATGCAGACGGGAATGTGTCGAGTGTGGTTCACACGGTGAAGGAGGTCACCGCGCACAAGCAGATGGAGGAACTGCTGCAAAACAGGCTCATGGAGATCGAGAAGCTCAAAAAGCAACTGGAAAAGGAAAATATCATTTTGCGGGACGAAGTAAAGCTCCTGTCCCCGCATGCGGAAATCGTCGCCCAAAGCCCCGCTATGCAGAAGATACTCGTCCAGGTCCAGCAGGTGGCCCCAACGGGCTCCACGGTGCTGATCACTGGTGAGACCGGCACAGGCAAGGAAGTGATAGCGCGAGCGGTACATAATCTCAGTAACCGGAAGGCTCTGCCAATGGTGATCGTCAACTGCGCGTCCCTTCCTCCTTCGCTGATCGAGTCTGAACTTTTCGGACGTGAAAAGGGCGCCTATACGGGCGCCATGTCGCGAATGGTTGGCCGGTTCGAGATAGCCGACGGGTCCACGATTGTCCTCGATGAGATAGGGGATCTCCCTCTCGAGATTCAGGCTAAACTCCTCCGTGTCCTGGAGGAACGCCGCTTTGAACGCCTGGGCTCCACAAAATCCATATCCGTCAACGTCCGCATCGTTGCGTCCACCAACAGGGACCTCGGTCAGATGGTTCAGACGGACAAGTTCCGAAAGGATCTATACTATCGTCTGAAGGTCTTCCCGATCACCATACCGCCGCTTCGCGAACGCCCTGAGGATATCCCCCCTTTGACATGGTCGTTCATTCACTACTTCGAGAAGCGCATGGGAAAACACATCCAGAGCATTCCACAGCGGTGCATGGAGACGCTGGTGAGCTATTCATGGCCTGGCAATGCCCGGGAACTCCGCAATTTCATTGAACATGCCATGATAGTAAACCCGGGCACAAGCCTGGAAATGTTCCCGCCTGCGCACCCCCCGCAAGAGATTTTTGACGAAGAGCGGGAACTCGAAACCATCGAGCGTCGGCACATCCTGCGCGTGCTGGATGAAACCGGCTGGCGAATCTCTTCCAGGGGTGGGGCCGCCGAAATGCTGGGGCTAAAGCCTACCACTCTGGAAGCAAAAATGAAAAAACTCGGGATCCGTAGACCTTGAACAGCAGTCCCAAGGGATTGGGAATTTCCCAAAATATTAGGATGGAATCCGGCCGACGACTCCCCATTCAACCAAAGCCTGTTCAGGTTAAATCCACTAGCTTCAAGCACCTTACAACATATCTTCTTTCCATTTTTTGTCTGGCATCAATTTCGCAAACCTGTCGGTCAAAGAGGATTCAACACCGATCATTTTTCAATCGCAGGGTGGGGTACCGACCCAGCCTGCGATTAACGATGGATTAGCGCTAATTACAAGATTTATTTCCACCCCTGCGGGGCGGGGCGATTGTGCGCCGCCCGGCGGATTATCTTCTCTGATCTATGGCGATGACAAAGGCCACCCCAAGCTTTCTCCGGGCTGTAATGGAAGGTAAGAAATGATTCATTCGAGCCTGAGAATGAAGTTCACATCCGAAAAGCTTCCTGAGGCCGGTGAGATTTTGTGCTCACTAGTGGAACGAATACGAGTGAGCCAGGGCTGTATGGGGAGTGATGTCTACCAGCATTTACTGGAACCCGACGTTCTACTGTTCGAGGAATGGTGGGATAACCATGCCGACTTTGAGCGGCATCTCCGGTCGGGGCTTTATCAACGGGTCATCCTGGTGATCGAGATGGCTAAGGAGTATCCGGTGGTGAAGTTTAGCGAGATTGCACAAACTACCGGCCTGGAGACCGTCGAAAAGTCGCGGAGGGATCTCTTGCCAGCCTCCGAACTCTAGGGGAAAGAACCTTGGCAAAAATACCGCATCCATTGCAGAAATGATGAGGGAGTTCGATCCCGACAGCGGTTGGAGGCGAGTGGAAAGGAAGTACGAGGAGCTTTCCGCAACAAAGAGTGGAGATTAGGTCCTCCACCGTGAGGAGGTGCTGCTTGCGGACTCGCGCCATTAACGATGGGGGATGATTTCGTTTCCCAATATCAACCTAAAGCTACGAAAGGAGAGTGTATGGTTCTTAAGAGATGTTTGATGGTGATGGTCATGTTCAGTTTTGTGTTTGTTTCCCCGTGTTTGGCTAAACAAGTGAGTTCCAGAATCATGCCGGGGGTCAAAGCGTTGATAGAGCAACACAACAAAGCCTTCAACGCGCAAGATCTCAAAGGAGTGATGATGACCTATGCTTCGGGTCGTGACACCTTTCTCATGGGTACCGGTCCTGACGAGGCCTATGTGGGAGATGAAGGCATCGCGGGGGCCTACAATCACTTCTTCACCCGGTTTGAACCTAATAGTATGAGTTTCAAGTACGATTGGATTTGTGCCGGTTCCTCGGGCAATTGTGCATGGTTTGCCGTGACAACCACAATGGAGGGCACGGTGGATAAGGAGAAGAAGAACGTGGCATTCAATATGTCCGGTACACTCCGGAAGGAGAAAGGCAGATGGCGGTTTGTCAGCTTGCACTTCTCCAGGCTTGGTGCGGGCCAACACATGGCTGTTGAGCCGCCGAAATGAAACGGGGCGATTCGGGCTCAACAAAATCAAAGAACTGGTTTTTGTTGGGAAGCAGGTCGCACGGTGTCCTGGACAGATTAGTTGATACAGAAAATGGAGGTTAAGGATGGATAAGGATAATAAAGATCATTTGGCTGAGGGCGATTGCAGCAACGAGCAGGAGTTGATGGACAGGAGAGGTTTTTTTCGATCTTTAAAAAAGTGGTCGATGATCGTGATTGGCAGCGCGGTATTGGGCGGTTCCCTCTTTAGTCCCGGCACGGAAGAGGAGGCGGAGGCGGCAGGATGGGCCAACCGTGGCGGCGGTGGCGCCAGAGCATGGGCGAATAGGGCGGGCGGCGGTGGGGCAGTGGTTGGCCGCGGCGGCGCCGCCTGGGCCAACCGTGCAGGCGGCGGTGGGGCGGCCTGGGCCAACCGTGCGGGCGGTGGAGGTGTTTGGGCCAACCGAGGAGCTGCCTGGGCCAACCGAGGCGTGGCGTGGGTGAATCGATTCTAAGTGCTGGAAAAGGATTGATCCCGCGTCCGGCATCTGAAGCCTATGGCTCTTTTTACCATCCGCGTGTCGATGGCGGGAATGGAGGACCTTGAGCGATTCCATTGTCTACAATATACCGATCACGATGATCGAGGCATACCGCGGGCGAACTCTGGTCGTTCGTTCCCATGATCCGTCAATGATCGTCCAAAGACTTGCCGGGCATGATTTGGAAATGGTCGAATACCTGCAGGTCCCAGTAACCGGTGGCGACATCGACAGCCTGTTGCATTGGGAGCACGCGGTCCCGGTGGACTTGGTGATTCACAACCCGGAGGCGGACTTGCCCTTGCTGTATCGCTACTCTGCCATGCAGGCCGCGCGCCCGGTCCGGGTGTCCGTACCAGTGGCGCCGGGGTTCAGCAAGGTGGTCAAGCTCGCCCTGTCGCTCGATTTTGCGGTCAAACTGGAATTTTCCCAGCCGGGACCTGCACTGACCGAAGAGTTGCTTCGTGTGGCGGATCTTTACCTGCATCAGTCGACGGTCTCCCAGCCGGTGGAATTCATCCACAGCATGTTTCTGGCTTTCTATAAGGGAGATCCCGTCGCGCTCTGGATAGTGCAGGAAGAAGACCCCGCCCGCATGCGCTATATCACTGCCCGGGGAATAGAGACCATCTCCAGGCGGTTTGCCGGAGTGGAGTTGAACGAGGCCCTCCCTTCCTTTATAGAAAATTATATTGAAGGACTGATCAAAGAAGAAGGCGGCGAATGCAACGATTGTGAGTTTTTCGACAGTTGCCTCGGGTATTTCAAATGGCCCCGGAAAGAGTATCTGTGCGAGGGTGTGAAAGCCTTATTTCAAAGGCTAAAGGAGGCCGCAGAGGAACTCAAAGCGGACCTTTCCTCGTTTCATTCTCCCAAGGGGGAAAATCGGTCATGAAGGGAACGGCTTTTTCTCTCATCTTGCTCCCGACTCTTAGTTGCGATGCCGATTGCGATTATTGCTTCGAGAAAAAAAACGAGCATCGCATCACCCTGGATCAACTCTGCGTTGTAGTCCAAAAAGTCATGGACCACATGGAGCATAACCATATCGAGACCCTGTCCATTTACTGGCAGGGAGGGGAAGTCATGACCCTGCCGCCCGACTGGTTTGAAAAAGCCAATATTGCCATCCGGGAAATAGCAGAGCGAGGGAACCGCCAAGTCCTCCACTACCTCCAGTCCAACATGATTGCCTACACCAGCAAATGGAACCGGGTACTTGCCGATATGTTCGGCAACAGCGTGGGTTCGTCGATGGATTTTCCAAACCTCCACCGAAAACTCAAAGGCGGTGGCCCGAAAGAGTACGACCGACTATGGGTCCGAAACATTCGAGAGGCCACCGAAGCGGGCATTAAAGTCGGGGTCATCGCTATCCCCAACGAACGGACATTGGAGATGGGCGCTGAGAGATTTTTCTCCCATTTTGTTGATGAGTTGGGGATCAGGGATTTTCAGATCAACACGCCTTTTCCAGGGGGATCTGTAAACGACGTCAAAATGGGCTATCCACTGAATACCGAGCGGCTGAGCGGATTTCTTGCCGATCTTGCCGCAGTCTGGATGGACCGGGGTTTCCATCATGGCGTGCAGGTCGGTCCTTTTAGCCGGTTGATGGATTTTTTCGTCCATGCGAAAAAGGACCTTATGTGCATCTGGCGGGACAACTGTGTCAATGATTTCGTTTGCATCGATCCCCTGGGTCATGTGGCTCAATGTGACTGCTGGGTGACCAGCTACCCTGAATTCCGGTTCGGCAACGTGCTTGATGACGGCAGCCTTTCGGGGCTGCTGCAAAACAGCCGGGCCCGCCGGCAACTTCAGACCAGACCGAGCGTACTGATCCAGAAGGAAGACTGCCTGGAGTGTAAATACCTGACCCTGTGCCACGGCGGGTGCCCCGTGCGCGCTTACTCCGTCTACGGCGACGTTTTCAGGAAAGACCCCTATTGTGAACTCTACAGGAGACTTTTTCAGAATATGGAGTCGATGGCGGCGTCGCTTGAAACGGAATCGGGAAGGTGATTTAGACCAGCTCTATATTGAATGCATCTTGGTATAAGTGCTGTTGCGCTGTGTTATGACCTTTGGGTTACTACTTTTTGGTTTTCATGAGAGGATAATAATCATGTTTCACAATTTACGAGGCATTGTTTCATGCACTATCATGGCTCTGGCACTTAGCACAATCATTTTCGCATCTACTGCGCTTTCGGGGCAATTCGAACGTGCGCCGGCGGTCCTTCAGACTTCAGACGTACTCCATGGGACATTGATTCATAGTCCTAATTATACCGTGAGACCAACGGTTGTAAACGATGGTTTTATCAACACTTATTATCTTGATACCAATTACGGAGCCCTGAGGGTTGAAAGCACGGCATTGCTGTTAAAACGGATAGGAGAGCTCAATACTATCGCTAAGATAGAGCAGTTAAAAAAATCCAATGTTTACAT
>JARLHP010000189.1 GCA_031292195.1 Syntrophobacteraceae bacterium | reverse complement strand
GTGTTACATTGGAGCGGGGGCAGTGCTGCGCGGTGACATCGGTACGGTACTGGTGGGGCATGGATCGAACATCCAGGAAAACTGTGTAATTCACACTTTCCCTGATAAAAATACCAACCTGCATGACAACACTCACATCGGGCACGGAGCGATCCTGCACGGGTGCGAGATCTTCCCCGACGTCCTCATCGGCATGGGTGCCATTGTTGCTGATGGTGTGATAATAAATTCCCGTTGCTTGATAGGTGCGGGCAGCTTTGTGCCTTTCGGTTGGGAGGTCCCTTCCGACAGTGTTCTCGCCGGTTCTCCGGCGAAGATAATCAAGCCCCTCAATTCTGAACAGTTGGAGATAATCCGCAATTCTCGTGCGATTTATCAGAACCTGGCATTAAGGTATCTGAAATCCTTCAGAGAAATCCCAACAGGTGATGCCTTGCACACTTAACAAATCGCTGCCTTCTTACGGAGGGAAAACAGTGGATACTACAGCATTAGGTGCGATGAGCACGGGCAGTATACGGACCTGTTCAACCACACGATCGACGCTACGCTGATGTGTAAGAGGCCAACGGCCTGCTGGTGGCGGGTGACCAGAAATCGGGATTAAAAGGAAACCGTAAATGTACAAAATTCTCGAAAAGCAGGTTTTGAGCGATGTGACGAAACTAGTGGTGGTTGAGGCGCCGCAGATTGCCCTGAAAGCCAGGGCCGGTCAGTTCATCACGCCCTAAAAAGGAAATCCGATTCGAGTATCCGCAGGTCTGCATGGATGAAACTTGCAAACAACCAATCGGGAAAGTGCGCGACCCGATTGCTTGCGCGCCGGAAAGACCGGCACGAATCGACCATGAATACGTCCGCAATGGAGTTGCGCAGATCTTTTTTGAAGTATAACCGTTGACCGGCAAGCCTCACGTGCAGGCCACCCAACATAGGACAAGGAAAGACTAGGCGCGGTGGCTAAAGAGAATGCTCGTGGGAACGCTATCCCGATGCAGTCATGGTCTGCTTGGCCCTTGACAATCTGAACACGCACTGCATTGCCTCTCTGTACGAAACATTTGAACCTAAAGAGGCTCGCCGTTTGGCTCAACGCCTTGCAATCCATTACATCCCCAAGCACACGGCAGTTGGCTCAATATGGCCCAAATCGAACTGAACGCCTTGAACGGGCAGTGTCAGGATCGTCGGATTCCCGATCTCGAAACGCTACGAAGCGTCACACAGTACTAGAACACAAGCTTGGTATTAGGCGCCATGCAATCGGGAAATTGTCCGCGCGCCGGTAGACGTTGGTTTCCCTTCCTGCAAGGCGACCACATCGCCGCTCGCCTCCATAATTTAGCAATGGAACTTTCTCGCTGTATGGGGCTGCGGATTCAGAGAGGGGCTGCACGTAGGTTTCTTGAACCGTCAAATGCACCAGCGTACCCCTAATTCTGTTACCCCTGCATGCAATGTGGCATGCCGCATAAAAGCTGCACCAAAGTAAGAAATAAGAACATTCTAAAATCAGCTCGTTTTGTCAGATGCAACTTGAAATTTAATGAAATTGCTTTGCCGGATTTACACCATTCTCACTTAGCTGCAACGAATTTGATAATTCATCCTATTTTATTGTCATTTTTTGAGGTTTCGAATAATTCTGCTGCAATTGTAGCGCAGTTAAGGCACAGCTTTTGCTAGTTGGTAAACACGTGTGTAATATCTAGTCATAAAGGGCAACAATCCAATGTAATTTATTTCAGGCTCACCCAGATACTGATGTCATGGTCGTTTCAATCTAGCCTTCCGAAAGTATCGTGGAGAGATAGATTATTCTCTTTTGAAACGGATTATGAACTGCCCAAAATGGCAGAATTTTCTTTATTAGAGATAGAAAAGGAGAAGATGTTATGGGATTGGAATGGATGCCCAAGGACAACAGCCCAAAAGATCACATGCTGCACTCGGATGTCCACTGGGGGCGCGATGCTGATGCTCCTTGCGTGGTGTATGAAAAACGCCCCCTTATGGACCCATCCGGGAAAATTGTAGATGGCCTTTACACGGTCTGGATCAGGCTCAACAACCCGGCCCAGTACAATTCATACACCACTGAAATGGTAAAGGGCGTTATCGCCGGCTTCGAAAATGCCTCCCTGGACAGGAGCGTTGTGTGCGTTGTCTTTACCGGCACCGGTCCCTACGCTTTCTGTACCGGCGGCAATGTCAAGGAATACAGCGAATATTACAGCATGAGATGTGACGAATACGGCCAGTATATGGAGTTGTTTAATCACATGGTCGATTCGATCCTTATGTGCAAAAAGCCAGTAGTCTGCAGGGTAAACGGCATGCGGGTCGCCGGCGGCCAGGAAATCGGTATGGCATGCGACATCGCTGTTGCCTCCGACCTTGCCATATTCGGCCAGGCCGGCCCCCGGCACGGGTCCGCTCCTGTGGGCGGAGCCTCGGATTTTCTGCCCTGGTTTCTTTCGGCCGAAGACGCCATGTGGAACTGCGTCTCCTGCGAGGTGTGGTCCGCTTACAAGATGAAGGCGAAAAACCTGGTATCCAAGGTCGTTCCCGTGCTCAAGGTGGACGGCAAGTGGGTGAGAAACCCCACGGTCGTCTGGGATAAATGGGTGGATGACGGCGAGATCGTCTACGGTGAGTCCAAAACCGGCGAGGAATTGGCCGAAGGCAGGGAATTTCTTAAAAAACACCAGGCGAACGCCCACTTCGAACTGCTAGATAAGGAGATCGAAAGCATTGTGTGGAAGTTTGCGAACCTGTTCCCGGGTTGCCTGATCAAGTCCATCGACAGCATCAGGCAAAAGAAGAAATTCTTCTGGGATACCACTAAAAACGAGCACCGTCATTGGCTTGCCGCGAATATGGGCGGGGAAGCGTTCCTCGGGTTTGGCGCTTTCAATACGAAGAAGATTACCGGTACGGATGTGGTTGATTTCATCAAGTTCCGCCAGAATATTGCGGATTGCAGGACCTGGGATTATGACATGTATGGCGAAGTTCTTGGAAAGCCTAAGGAATAATTATCCGGTAGCTCCGGGAGGATGGATATGAGAAAAGTTGGAATTGTCGGCGTGGGTCAAAGCGCTTTTGTTCGCACATACCCGGGGTCGATCCGCGAGTTGGTGTTTGAGAGTTATCGGGAAGCGATGCAAGATGCGGGAATTGTCGGAAAAGATATCGACGCAACCGTTGTCTGCTCCGCCCCTGAATACGATAAGCAAAGGTCTCCTGCCGGGGTTATCGCCGAGTACCTCGGGCTTAACCCGCAGCCCACCTTTTATGCCGAAACCCTATGTTCATCGAGTAGCACCGGCCTCCGGCTCGCTTACTCGCTGGTCGCCTCGGGTCTCCACGATGTCGTGATGGTCATGGGGTTCCAGATCATGTCGCAGCTGACCTCGGTCGAGTCGCAGGAGCGCATGGGCCGTGGCGCCGACATCCAGTGGGAGTCCCCCTTCGGGACCATGATGCCCGCCTATTACGCCATGCACGCCAAAGCCCACATGGCAAAGTTTGGGACCACCCCCGAAGACCTTGCGCTCATCCGGGTAAAGGCCGCCACCTACGGGCAGCTGAACCCGCTTGCCGTTTACCGTAAACCCGTTGCGCTCGAACAGATCATGGACCCGACGAGTTTTCTGGGCGCCCCCGTGGCCACCCCGCTTCGGGGCGGCGACTGCTGCGCCAATGCCGACGGCAGCTCCTGCCTGATCGTTGCCTCGGAGGAAAAGGCGCGCGCTTTTTCTAAAAAGCCCGTCTGGATAAAGGGGGTCGGCGCCGCTTCGGCCCCGGTCAACATGGCCGGCCGTGACAAGTTGTACGGCCTGGCAGCCGCGGAGGAAGCCGCGCGGCAGGCCTACAAAATGGCCGGCATCACCGCTGCCAATATCAATGTGGCCGAGGTGCACGACTGCTTTACGATCGCCGAGATGATGGCCTACGAAAACCTCGGTTTCGCCAAGCCCGGCGAGGGTAAAGACCTCATCAGGTCCAAAGAGACCTACAAGGAAGGTCGCATTCCGGTTAACGTCGACGGCGGGCTCCTTTCCAAGGGGCATCCGATCGGGGCTACCGGCGGCTCGCAGGTTCGCACCATCGTCCTGCAGCTCCGCGGCGAGGCCGGGGACATTCAGGTGAAAGACCCCGTCTTCGGGCTCGTTCACAACATCGGCGGAGTGGGTCTCTACGGCAACGTCACGGTCTTTGGCGTCGAATAAACTGATCGGATTTCGGACATCGCGGGCCGGATTGCGGTGGAATTTTCCCCCGGCTTTCCTGCCCTCCGTATGGAGCGTAGCATGGCAAAAAACGAATTGGACACAAGATTCTCTGAATTCGGGACAGTGAGCTTCGCCTCTGTTACCCGGGTAAACGACTTTATCGGCTACCTGCGAGACGGCAAACTGGCGGGGACCCGGTGCGCGAAGTGCGCAAAAACCTTCTTTCCCCCGCGCGCGCAGTGTTGTGAGTGTTTCTCCGAGGACATGCGGTGGTTCGAGGTTTCCGGGGAGGGCGGCCTCGTCAGCTACTCGACCCTCCAGTACGCCCCCACCGGCTTTACGGATGAAGTTCCATACACCATAGCTCTGGTGGACTACGGGGATTACAAGGTCTTTGGACGTATCGACGGGTCTGTCCCCATGGAAGACCTCTCGGTCGGGATGAAACTCAAGGCCGCACCATCTAAGACCCCCAACGGACAGCTGACCTACGTCTTCCAAAGAGCTTGATCATTCATCCATAAGGAGCACTATAAATGAGCAGTGATCGCTACGATGTTGAACTCTCAGAAGATCTTATAATACTGCGCGACACGGTCCGCAAATTCGCCGATAAGGAAATCGCCCCTCACGTCGATGAGGATGAAAACACCCACAGGTGGCAGAGAGACCTTGTCGACAAGATGGCCGAGCTTGGCCTTTTCGGCTGCCCGGTCCCCGAAGAGTACGGCGGAAACAACATGGGCTACCTCGCCCATGCGATCGTGACCGAAGAGATCGGCAGGGTGTCGGGGTCTTTGCGCGTGGGCTTCAACATGCAGACCATGGGCACCTCCATGTCCATTCTGAAGTGGGGGAGCGAAGAGCTCAAAAGAAAGTATATCCCCGACCTCGTTGCGGCCAAAAAGATCGGCTGCTTCGGAATCACCGAGCCCGATACGGGTTCGGATACGGCCGCCATGTCCACGACGGCGGTAAAAGACGGGGACCACTATATCCTCAACGGGCGCAAAATGTGGATTACCTGGTCGCCTGTAGCCGATGTCTGCGTCGTTTTCGCCATGACCGACAAGGCCGCAAAACACAGGGGCATGTCCGTTTTTGTAATGGATATGGATTTACCCGGAGTGTCCACCGTTCACATCAAAGATAAGCTCGGTCTTTGGGCCTGCCCCACCGGTGAAGTCATAATGGAAGACGTCCGGGTCCCCGCCTCCTACCGGCTGGGCGAAGAAGGCAAGGGCTTCGAATACCTCATGAAGGAACTCATCAGCACGCGGCTTTCCGCCGCTGCCGGAGCGGTTGGAACCTGCCAGGCAGCCCTCGACGAATCCATAAAGTACGCCAACGAGCGTCGCCAGTTTGGCCGTCCCATAGCCGAATACCAGATGGTGCAGGAAACAATCGCCCGTATGGTCGCCGAAACCGAGGCGGCACGAGCCCTTACCTGGAGGTGCGCGATCCAGAAAGACCGCGGGATGGTAAACAATATGCGCGAGACTTGCCTCGCCAAGTTCTACGCCTCCCGCGCGGCCGATGAGGTTCCAAACCTGGGCCTGGATGTCTTGAGCGCCTACGGGTACTCAAACGAATACCCCATCGCGCGGATCCTTCGCGACGGCAAGGTCTACAAGATCCTCGAGGGTGCGACCAACATCATGAAAATGATCGTTGCCGCCGATGCCCTCGGCTTGAAAAAAGCCAACAGATAAGGCCGGAGGCACGGACACTGGTGGTGTGCTAAACGGCTCAACGGGGAAATGGAGAGCGACATATGCGAGAAGTTGTCATTCTGGGTGCGGCACGGACGGTCGGAGGTCAATTCGGAGGCTCTTTTCAAAACTTTACCGCTCCGGAATTAGGCGCAGCGGTAGTCAGGGAAGCCGTAAGACGTTCCGGAATCACCGCGGATGTAATCGAGCAAACAATTTTCGGAAACGCCTGGCAGGCGGGGGTGGGACCTAACGCGGCAAGGCTCAGTTCGGTTATGGGCGGAATTCCGGTCGAGACCCCCGGAGTCACGGTTAACGTCCGCTGCGGCTCGAGCCTCCAAGCTTTGATTTTCGGTGCGCAGGCGATCAAGGCGGGAGACGTCGACACTGTGATGGTCGGCGGCGCCGAAAGTTCGAGCCAGATCCCCTACGGACTCCCGCGAGCCCGCTGGGGCTACCGTATGGGCGATGGCCAATTGGTAGACCTGATGCATCAGGACGGATTTCGATGTCCGCTCGGCGGCGGTCTGATGGGTGAAATCACCGAATGGCTCGCCGAAGAAAGAGGCATTTCAAGACAGGAGCAGGATGCTTTTGCCGCCGAATCGCACAACAAAGCCGAGGCAGCGGTCAGAGAAGGCAAATTCCTTGAGGAAATCGTTCCAATTGAAGTCAAAGGGAAAAAGGGCGACCTCATTAGCGTCGTAAATGAAGAGATCTATCGCAAAGCTCTCACGATTGAGAGCTTGAGCAAATTAGCGCCGGTTTTCAAAAAAGGCGGAACCGTCACTGCGGGCAACGCATGCGCCCTGTGCGATGCGGCATCGGCTGTGGTGCTTATGGACAGAGCCAAAGCGGAATCCATGAGTCTAAAACCCTTTGCCCTGTTGCGCGGCTACGCGTTTGTGGGGGTGGAACCCAGGCGCTTCGGCACATCGCCTTCCAAAGCAATTCCGGCAGCCATACAAAAAGCCGGCCTAACTCTCGGCGATATCGACCTTCACGAACTCAACGAAGCCTTCGCTGCTCAGTATATTGCCTGCGAACAGGACCTGCGCCTTGACCGCTCCAAAGTCAATGTCCATGGGGGAGCCATTGCATTGGGGCATCCGGTGGCCGCAACGGGCACGAAGCTGCTCACCACGTTGCTCTATGCGATGAAGCAGCGCGATGCCACCTTCGGGACCGTGAGCATGTGTATCGGCGGGGGCAATGGAGTGGCCGCTATTGTCGAGCGGCTGAACTGACTTTTGGCGTAAGCGCAAGGTTCATATATGGTCGTCGCAAAAGCGACATCGGATGGACATGAATGTTATAGATAATCACGGAAATACGATTTAACCAGCGAGGTGAATAGCAATATGTACGCGATGTTCGTTTCGAACAGGTGTGTCCTATCCTATATGGTATGTTAATGCGCAGGTATTTGATCGGTTATCGTTTTTTCTGATTCCTGATCATATACTGCACTTTGTATTGATGCTAAAAAAACAAGTTGGCAAACAGTAACGCCTGAAACTATTCCTCAATGTTTCGGAATTGGTTGACTCAGGCTGAACCGTTTTAAAAATATCACGAACTCTTGCAAAGGAGCAAGTGGGGACATGTTGCTTAAAGGGAAAAATGCCATTGTAACTGGAGGGTCTCAAGGTATAGGGGCCGCACTTTCCATCGAACTTGCCCGGGAAGGAGCCAATGTTTGCCTGACCTACGGTAAACACATGAAGGAGGCCGAGAACCTTGCGGAGGAGATTCGGGGGCTGGGTTGTAAATCCATTGCACTCCAATGCGACATCTCCAGATACATTGAGGTCCAAAATGTGGTGAAACATGCGCTTGATGCTTTCGGGACAATTGAAATATTGGTCAACAACGCCGGGATGAACTGGGACGCGGTATCATGGAAGATGAGTGAGGAGCAGTGGGATCGTGTGTTGGAGGTCAATCTCAAGGGGTATTTCAATTTCACCCGTCATGTCGCTCCCCTCTTCAAAGAACAGAAGTATGGAAAAATCGTCAATGTAACTTCCATAAATGGTCTTCGGGGAAAATTCGGACAGTCGAACTACTCTGCATCCAAAGCGGGAATCATCGGTTACACCAAAGCGGTGGCAAGGGAACTGGGAGCCTTCAACGTGAATGTGAACGCCGTGGCTCCTGGACTGATTGAAACAGCTATGTTGAGGAACTCCGAGGCCCGGGACAAAATCGTCGATCTGGCTATGGCGGAGATCGTGCTCAAGCGGCTGGGCCAGCCCGAAGACCTGGCCAACGTCATTACCTTTCTTGTCTCCGACAAAGCGCGTCACATTACTGGTGAGGTCATTAAAGTGGACGGCGGACAATATATCTAATTGATGATGTGAACGGGACAAAAAGCCCGGCAAAAGCCTTGAGGTGAAGCTTCCTGAATTCGAATATGAGTCATGGTCGGGGTGCCGGTTGGCCGCAATCACACGGAAAGCAACATGCTCGTAAGTTTTCTTATCGAAAACACCGATTCGCAGCATGCTGCTGATCATCCTGACTGTTTGAATCTTAGGGACCCTGGTTAGCTTTTTCACGTTGAAGTCCGTTTCGAAGACATTGCGGGAAATTATTCACGGCCTTTCGGGGGCGTCTCGTGAAGTAGGCTCGGCGGCAGGCCGGTTGGCTGAATCCCCCCAGTCGCTTGCAGAAGGAGCCACGGAGCTGACGGCCTCGATGGAAGAAATCTCCATGGCGAGCGAGCAGACTTCAAAGATCATCAAGACTATTGACGATATCGCCTTCCAAATCAATTTGCTCGCCCTAAACGCCGCAGTGGAGGCGGCGCGGGTTGGTGAGGGATTTGCGGTTGTTGCCGATGAAGTCCGCAACCTCGCCATGATGGCTGGCGAAGCGGCAAGTATACGACATTGCTGATGGAAGGCACAATGAAGAAGATAGAAGATGGTTTGGGATTTGTGACGATGGCCAGCGAAACCTTTGGGGGGGTTGGGCAATTCAACCGCTGAGATCGCTGCTCTGATCGTTGAAATCGCCACTGCATCAAAAGATGCAGTCCATGAGTATAGCGCAAGTCACTATTGCCATGAGCAATATTGAGAGGGTTATTCAGGAAAATTCGGCCAAAGTGGAGGAAACATCTGCTGCTTCGAAAGAAATGAGAGGCCAGGCAGAGCAGATGAATAACGTCGTTGCGAGGCTTGTTGCGCTGGTTGGCGCCGATACGAAGCCTTTGATCGATGACGTTGCTGAGAACGAGGACTTTGCTGTAGACAACAGGGTATTCCACTGGCTCCACCGCGTGACTCGCAAAGTTTGACATTCCCGGAAGATACGAACGCCTCCCGCCCGTTAACGGCCCAAAACTTGCAAGGAAATAAGCGTTTGTATGGAAGAATGTCATAGTTTGAGACACGCGGTATGGGTCTGCAAGTTCCATTTGGTTTCGGATTCCAGAATGCAGGCGGAAGACATTGTACGGAGAACTCCAGAAGCATCTTCGATACGTATTTAGAGAGTTGGCCAGGCAGAAGCAGAGCGGAGTAGAGTTGTGACACCTCATGCCAGGCCATGTCTAATGCTGATCTCCATTCCGCCGAAATACGTTGTTTCGCTAATTGTTGCCTTCAAGCAAAGGTAAAAGCGCTATACACATTGTGGGGATCTTCCACGGACCGAATAGAGAC
>JARLHP010000188.1 GCA_031292195.1 Syntrophobacteraceae bacterium | reverse complement strand
GGGAACCGACCGCCAAACTCTGCGTCAACTGGTGCTAAACGCCCGGAAAGAGCGAGAGGCGCAAAAACCTCCCAAAGCATCACGGGCTCTTTTCCGTTTTCTACGAGGACTCACAAAGCCGGTATAATTTCCTCTACAGGTCAATCCCCCCGAGGCTGATTCCCGGCTTCAAAAGAACATGATCCTCCCGGTTCCGCAGACCGGAACACGGCAAAAGGAATGCCCGGCAAACCGGGCCCCCTGCAGAACTCCATAGAAGCCCGGCAAAACATGGGATACTCCATGGTTGAAACCTCCGGGGATGCCCCGGGCGTCTGTTCGATCGGGAAGCGGACCGGACTTGCCCGGGGGATACTTCGTGACTTGGGACCATGCGGGAGGGGGCGGGGCTGGATATCCCCGCCAGTTCTTTCGCGCTTGATCGGGCACTCAGTATGACATATTATCATACTGGAGGTGTGAAATGGCTTCAGCAAAGATCGCAATAACTATGGATGAGATTACGCTGCGCCGGCTTGATCGGCTGGTAAAGGATCGGGTGTTTCCGAACCGAAGTAAAGCAATTCAGGATGCGGTAGAAGAAAAATTGCAGAGACTGGAACGAAATCGCCTGGCCAGAGAATGTGCGAAGCTTGACCCGAATGCGGAGAAAGCTATGGCGGAAGAGGGTATGGAGGAGGAGTTGGAGCGTTGGCCGCAATACTGAGGGGAGAGATGCGCTGGGCCGATCTGAATCCAGTAAAAGGAAAAGAACAACCCGGCCTGCGGCCTGTTGTCATTCTCAGCCGGAATGTTTTCAACGAACGTTCGGGAACTGTGATAGCTGTGGCAATTACCAGCCAGCCTCAGCGCGCGGGATTTCCTCTCACTCTTGAACTCGCTTCCAATGTCCTTCCTAAACGCTCATGGGTGAAAATCAGCCAAATCCGTACACTCTCCATAGAGCGGATCGGCAAGAAGATCGGTGCCGTATCACAGGAGGAATTGGACCATATCATTGAAGGCTTTAATGAGATCATCGGGAGCTAACGAGACAATGGGTATTTCCACTGCCCTGCGGAAGCCATCAAGATGTTCGATAGCAAGTTCAATCTCTCCAGGCGTCTTCAATCAAAAAATCTACACCAGCTTCAAATGTTTTCCTAACAACAGTTTGGGCCTGGGCCAGCCTCACGCAAATGCGGGGAAACGGCGTACGTACGGGGGGGGTAGAATTTCAGATCAAAAGGTCGGGAAACGGCCATTTTGGGGCGGATTAAATGAACTTTTCAGATTTCTTGGATCTGCCGTGTACCCCGTCAAGTTCATGCGTCATGCGGCTTTTTGATGTATTTAAGGCCGCCGCCCAAAGCTGGAATAACCCTTATATCGTAACTCCAAGGAGAATCTTAATGAACAACCTCCGAGCGATGATATGGAAGATTCGCAGACTTTTTGTTCTGGTTGCGATCCTGGTGTTTATCCCGGCCCTTTCGGCCCGGTGCGCCCAACCGATAGCGGACTCTCATTTCCATATCGCCAACTACGCCATGCAGGGAGTGCCGCTAAAGACGTTCATCGACAAATACATGGGCAATCAAATCACCCGGTCCGTGGTTTTTGCTCTCCCATTGCAGCAGAAGTGGGACTATTACGAGCATTACGCCGGCGACAGGATGGCGCCCAACTACTACATGGGGCCCAAAGCCGGATTATACTACTACTCGGCAATCGACACGATGATCGCCCTTGATTTTCTAAAACTCACGGAAGCCGACAAAGCCCGACTGGACCCGATGATCGTTGGGTTTAACCCCATGGACCGCTATGGCGTAAATCACATTAAGCGAATGCTTCTTCTTTTTCCGGGAGTCTTCGAAGGCGTGGGCGAATTCACCATCCATAAGGAATTGGTCACGGACAAAATCGAGGATCAACCTATCGGAGAAAACATGGCGCCGGGGGAAAGACTGCCGCCTGACGCCGGCCCATCGACCGTAAACTCCCTGTATGACCCTTCCCTCAAAGCCGTTTTGGATTTTGCGGGCCAGGCCGGCCTGGTCGTTTGTCTCCACAACGATCTCTACCCGGCCCGGGTAACACCCGCGGGCAAGGTCATCAGCCTGTCGCCTCAAGCGCCCTACACCGCCGCCCTCGCACACCTTTGCCTTTCGAGTCCGAAGGCCACGGTCGATTGGGCACACACCGGACTGGGCCGTTTCGTAAAGCCGACAAAAAACCATCTCAAGATGGTTTCCCAAACCCTGGACGCCTGTGCGAACTGGTACACCGATCTTTCATGGGACCTTGTGCAGGCCTACATTGTGCATCCAGAGCCGGGGATGCCCTCACTCGACGAGTGGGCCAGGTTCGTTACCAAGTATCAGGACCGGATTCTGTGGGGCTCGGACAGCGTGATTTACACCAGGAACAGGATCGACGATAAGGGAAATCCGGTGAGAGGTGGCGCGATGCCCGTTGAGGATTACCTTGCCGTCAAAGACATATTGAAGCCGCTATGGGACAAGGTCGGCCCCGAGGTCGCCAACAAGGTCATGTACGCCAATCATGTGCGATTGTTCGACACGGCGAGGCTGAAGGTAAGGGCATGGGAGGCAGCGCATGCGAAGGATAATGTCTGGGACCTTCCCGTTCAGAAGTGATGAAAAACCGGGATGCCGGCGGCGTTTCACTTCCCGCAGCATCCCGGGCGCCTCGTGGGTTGCCCCGTTTCAACAACGTGATCGATCTTCTGCCTCCACCACTTGTTGCCGCGGGCCGTCGCTTGACGATTGTTCGCTTACCGTGGGGGATCCCGGGTGATCGAGAGAATAATTGGCTTTTATCCTCTGGATTCCATGTCTATTCCAATGAACTGGTGTAGCTCTCCATCCCCAGTGTCGGCAGGATGGCCATCTCCACAGCTTCCATCAGTTTATCGGGAACGCTGCCCAGTCGGTCACCCACGCGGGATTTATCTACCGCTCTGATCTGGTTCGTAACCAACTCGGAATTTTTTGGGAGACCGGCGACTCCGGCCTTGAACAGGACATTCGGGGGGCAGGATTTCTCGGAGACGCGGGAAGTTAGTGGAATGACGATAGTGATGGGCGAATAGAGGTTGCCGACGTCGTTTTGGATCACGAGGGCGGGGCGCGGCCTGCCGTGCTCGGAGCCCCGAACCGGTTCAAAATCGACCCGGTGGATTTCACCCCTCTTAATATTCGAGGACACTCGGATGACTCCCTTCCAACTCCCGGCAAAGCTGGAGGTCGCGCTCGGAGGTCTTCTCGTAACCTTCCCGCATCAGTTCCAGAGTCTTTCTCCGCTGAACCGTGCTCAGAAGTTCTCCTACCGCAACGGCTATGAGTTCGCTCCGGGATTTGGCGATGCCCGCCCGCACGGAGCGGTCCAATTCAACCACCTGCCACCTTGGCAAAGTAACGGTGGTCTTAATGGAGTTTGTGTCATTGCGCTTCATGGAGGTCTCCTTGGATATCTTTATAGATATCTTACCCAGCATTCGGATGGAGGTCCAGAGGCAAAGCGAACTTCCCCGGGCACGCAAAAGCAAGCACCCGAAAGTGCCGCGATGTGCTATTGCCATCACGCGGTAATCGTCTTTGAGACTTCGCGATGCCCCGGGCTCCCCCATAAGGGAAACCACGCAGGCTCCCCAACCCCGGGAGACATTACGTGATCTGGGACCATCTAAGATGGTATACTCTTGATCAGATCCAATGCCGCAACAAGGTGGTCTAACACTGGTAGTCCATAAGGAAGGGAGCGAGAGTCTATGAACAGGACACTCAGGATCTTCGGAACCGTTTTTAGCATGATTGGTATCCTTTTGTTGGTCGTCGCCGGTTTGATTTTTGGCAGTGCGATGCGCTTTAAGGCCCGGGCCCTGGCCGTGGACGGCCAGGTCGCAGGTATGATTAGAACTTTTGATACAGAGCATAGGAGGCATCATGGTTACAAGCCGGTAGTCGTTTTCACCAGCCGCGACGGAAAAGTTCACAAGGTCGTGGGGCGCGTGGCGACATACCCTCCTTTGTACCATATCGGTCAGAGTGTGAGAGTGTTATACGACCCGGCAGATACAAACGATGTGAACATAGGGAGCTTGGCAACCGATAAGTTCTTTCTGGCATACATCCCCGGCGGAATCGGGATAGTCTTCTCTCTGGTGGGGGGAAGCTTTCTTTTAACCCTGATCCGCCATCGGCGGGTGAACGCGTGGCTCGCTGAAAATGGAACGCTGGTCCAGGCCACAATAGAGGAGGTCTATCAGGACATGCACGTCCGGATCAACGGAAGAAATCCGTGGAAGGTGCGTTGCCGCTGGCAGGACCCATTCACCCAAAATGTTTGCTTTTTTGTCAGCGATGGCCTCGAGGGTGACCGCTCGCGCTATGCTCCCGGCAATTCGATCACCGTGCTGGTAAATCCCCAGAACCCAAAGCAAAACCGCGTGATGCTGGAATAGTACCAGGGCATGGGCGCAACCCGCCGGGGCACTCCAACAGTCTCGGCGCGCGCGCTTTACTCCTGGAGACTTCTCTTTTGCTCGGAAACCGGGCCCGTGGTCGGGTGTAGTCACGCTGACGGGTTTGCCACATGCCGGACCGCGTATTGGGCAGCACTCGACGCGAAAAAATGATATGCTTTCCGCCTTACTCATACCATTAATCGGCTCACGGTCATTGCCCCGAGAGAAGACGATGGAAGTCAGTCGGTTTGTCTGCCAATCAACAGGCTTTGGATTGATGCCCCGACTGTCCGGTGAGGAAAGATCGCAAGGTAATAACTTCAAAATTCTTGTACGGAGAAATAGATGCCATCCGCTGTCACTGACAAATTGATTAATGCCTTGAAACGGACCACAGATCGTATCGATGATTTTCTGGAGACAAACCGGACGATATTCGGTGAAGTTGATCCATCACCATATAGTTACATGACATTTTGTTCTTTCCTCGTTGTGGCATCCTATGCTCCCGGAAAAGAACATTTTCCGAACACTTCGGTAGATCGTCAAGAGAATGATACGGAAGAGTTCAAAAAGACTATTATTGAAACGATCACCTATTCTGTATTGCAGCGTCATGCGGACGCGATTAAATTGATGCGGAGCGAGACGGAAAAAGATGAGCACGCCGCAAGAGCTCAGCAGCAGGTAGAGACATTTGTAAATGAGAAATATACTGAATATTTTACATATTTTCAGCTGGATATAGAAGAGTTGGCAGATCGGAAGAGCTTGTATGAAAATCTTTCCACCGCTTTCATGAGAGATGTTCTGGCCAAGAAGGAGTCAGGCCTGCCGGTGGGCGGACCCACGGCTGGCAATGTGTCGTTCGGGCTATGCCTCTCGACTACGATTTCCGGATTGCTGTCATTTTTTGAAAGCGCCTAATCCAGAGACCACCGGGGACCATTTCGGCATGAAATCCACACCGAAAAGTGGTCGCCACTCGTAAGTACTTGATATCGCTGGACCGGTGTCTCGGTTTTGGCCCTTTTTTTGCGGAGAGATTTCATGGAAAACAAAGATTTCAGGAAAACCACGGAAGAGGGAAACCCGCTTTCGGGAGCGTGTGGCAGCCTCCTGACCACCGATTCGAATAAACCGCCCTGCTGAGGACCTCCCGTTTCCACCGGTGGTGGAGAGATAAATGAAAAAGTCCCCGGATTTCAAGGTTGGCTGCTGACTCCGGAGGGTGGGCGGACGCCGCGTGTTTCGACGCAACTCGATTTGCGCGACCGCCTCGGAACCTGGAAGGTCCGGTGGGGCATCGGCCGGATGAACTATAGAGTACCGCCCGGCCTCTACGCCGTTGGCCATCCTTCAGCGACTGACCCGGTGGTGGCCACCGCCAACTATAAGATGACTTACGACATTGTCCGTCGCGCGCTAAGCAACCGGAACGCGTGGTTGCTGGTGCTGGAGACCTTCGGCATCAATGTCTGGTGTGCGGCCGGCAAGGGGACCTTCGGCACGGAGGAACTGGTGCGCAGAATCAACGCCACCTGGTTAGCCGGCATAGTCAACCACCGCCGCCTTTTGTTGCCGATTCTCGGAGCGCCCGGCGTCGCCGCCCATGAGGTGATAAAAAAAACAGGCTTTTCGGTCACTTATGCAGCAATCCGAGCCGATGACCTGCCGAGATTCCTGGATAACGGCATGTCAACGACTCCCGAAATGCGGGAATTGACCTTCTCATTGCGTGAGAGGCTGGCGCTGACGCCGGTGGAAATAGTAAACGCGTTGCGGTCCACGCTGATAATCGCCTTCGGGCTGTTTACAGCGGGATTACTTCTGAACGGAGCCGTTGCGGGAATGAAGGCAAGCCTCGCCTATCTCGGAGCGGTGCTCACTGGAGTGGTAATCGGCGCCGCTCTCCTGCCCTGGCTGCCGGGAAGGAGCTTCGCCGTTAAAGGGGCGATAGCCGGGCTGTTCTGGAGCGCGGCCTGGTATCTGTTTGCAGGTAGCGCTTGGGGGCCGCTCGTGACCATTGCGGCATTTCTGGCTTTGCCCGCGGTGAGCGCTTTCTATACCCTCAACTTTACCGGTTGTACTCCTTACGTCTCCCGCACCGGAGTAAAAAAAGAGATACGGTTCAGTCTGCCCGCAATGGCCGGAGCGGTGGCCCTAAGCGCTCTGTTGTTGCTGGTCGGCAGGCTCCTCCGATAGAGACAAAGCCCAAGGGGATCAACGTGAAAAGTTTCCGGTACTTACGTAATGTCGCAACGCTGGATTTTCAGCCATCCGCCTGCACAGGCTGCGGCAGATGCATGGAAGTCTGCCCTCACCAAGTGTTCGCGGTAAAGGGGAAAAAAGCATCGATCATCGATAGGGACGCCTGCATGGAATGCGGGGCCTGCGCTCGGAACTGTCCGACCGCTGCTATTCGAGTCGAGGCCGGAGTCGGCTGCGCATCGGGGATCATCAACGAATGGATGCGGGAACGGAAGCTACGCGCCTCCGGAGGGAACTGCTGTTCTTGAAGTCTTACCCGATCTTTGGAAATAGCCTTATTTTCGGCATTGGGTCTTGAACGAAGAGCGGTAAAGTGGACCCCTGAGGCAAGACAAAAATCCACTTAAGTTTAAGCTGCACATTCGACTTCACCTGCAACTGGACGGCGCTGCCCCGGTTTTGCCTTTGCTGTTGCTTCTGATTTTGTCTCTGCGGTGTAGGAACCCCTGCTCCGCTACGCTCCACAGGGGGTTCCTACACGCAAGAGCCCTCCGCATGACGCACTCCGGATATCCTTAGATATTTTTGATCAGGTGGCCTTACGTCCAATTAAGGCCTGTTGTTTCCGAAAGCAGCTTTGCAAGCTCGTCAGCGCCGAGCATACTGCTTGAAAACGATATAATATGGTTGCACGTATATACTTTGTATAAGGTAAAATCAGTTGCAAACAAAGTACTTATCCAGCCACAGCCTCTAAAAGGAATCCAGTCTCTAAGTGCAACAACATCCTTCCAACCGGCATGTCGCAGACCAATATAAGTGCACGCAGTGATCCCCTTGCCTTCTATTCTGATGAATAAGCGGGTATATCGCCACGTGTACCAGGAAAAAAATATAGTGTAAAAAGCAAATAGCCCGAAAACGAAATATAGCGTATCCACAATTGGGGCGTCTGCTGTGCTATCATTAAATATTAGCAAACAGAAGGATGCTATGGCCATTGCCAGCATGAATACGCATAGACATACCATTACTGCAAGCCGAGCGCCTCTCAATGCACGATAACGAAACGTCCTTTCTTCTACAGGCATATCCTGGGAAGCGCGGCCCACGGTTTTTTCCTTATGGATACGCCGCAACTTTGTTATGTCTCCGTCGTTCCAAAAGAAGATGAGCTCCAACCAGCCGCTTACAAAAAAGAGCAGAAACCCGCAAAGCCCTAGGACGCCTCCACCCTTATCAAGGTCAGTCGTGGAAAAGAATCCCATCGAAATGAGGAGTAAACACAGGCCTAGAATTCGCGGGTGTGCTTTCATAGCTCGGTTCTACACTCCTTTCAAATCACTTCAGCAGTCCGTTTGAGATATTCGACCACTTCGGAGAGGCGATTTACGGGCCGCACGGAGACCGCGTTCAACACGGCGGCCTCCCTGGCGTTTTGCGCCGGAAGTTTCAGGTCCCCGTACCCGGAATCCCGCGCCAGGATGGCCATCGACAGACATCCCGCGATGGGTTTTACTCTGCCGTCGAGGGCCAGCTCATCGCAAAAGATCCTCCTCGCGGCCTTCTCCGAGTTCACAATGCCCAGCGTCGCCGGGATGCCGACCGCAATCGGCAGGTCGAAACCCGCGCCCTCTTTCTTTAAGGCCACGGGAGCGAGGTTTACGGTTATTCGCTCGAACGCAAAGGGATACCCGGAGTTCTGAATCGCCGCTGTTACCCGGTCCTTGCTCTCTTTGACAATGTTGTCGGGCAACCCGACCGTTGAAAAACCGGGAAGACCGGAGGCCAAATCCACTTCGACCTCCACCAGAACGGCATCGATTCCCCGGAGGGAGCCTGTGCAGGTTTTGGCGATCATGGCTCATTGCCTTCAAAAGGACGGAACAAGTCAAAGCTGAAGTATTATTGACATAAATGCATCAGGATAGCAATCATTGAGAAATGGCCTGATTAGTCGCGGTCCGGATCGCCGCTGTTACCCGGTCTTTAATCGACCCGGCAGGAAACCGACCGTGGAGGAGCTCGGCGGGTCTAAAGACAAGTTCGCCTCGACCGGGACAAAAATAGCATCGACGCCGGAAAATGTGCATTGCAGGTCTTGGCGATCATGAAGCGCCACCTTATTTTCGCTGTGAGGGAAAGTTTGCGATTGATGTTATTTGCGCAAAAGAAAAAATAGCAATTATGTCCGACCGGTTTAGCAGGGCAATGTATACGCCGTGATCGAACATCATTTGCAGGCTTATGTGCAGTCCGGGTCAACTGAACGTGGCGCAACACCTTGAGCCGGCTCTTTAAGGCGAGAAAACGCCATGGACTTTGCGTACCCGACTGGAACGTTACATCCAACCACATTCATCTGCTTATACTTGACCGCAGGGAGGGCGAAGCAATATCGAGGTCTATGCAGTTGACTGCCGGCCGAACCGCTCAGAAGTTCAATCAAAGAAAGTAGCGGGAAGGGGCATTATGGCCCTCGCTTGGCGCCGGTTTTAGCCTGAGCCTGCCACTCTGCGACCAAGCGGAAGGGGGCACCAAATACGGGGAGAAGGTGCATCCGAAAATCGTAAAAACCGGCCTCTCGCACATTTGACTTGTGTATGCTGCCGGGGAATTATCGGCCTAGAAAACATCAAAATCGGACGCGACGTAAGAATCGATTTTTTCCGTTCGCTTATTGCCTATTGCCGCAACAGGACATATTTGACTCGGATTTTACCTTCACATTGCGAGCTTCTGCATGCTTCTTGGAGGCGACGACATTGTCATGGAAGACTTTTCCGGTCTGTATCAAAGGGTAACACTTTACAGCAAAACTCTTGTTGACACTTCACGAAAGTGCATATCGGGATTGCCAGAGAAGAGATCCTCACAAAAAGACTTGAAATGTTAGGCCAAAGGAGATGATTATGGAGAGACGGGATTTTCTGAAGCTGTCCGGGATCGGCGTGGTCTTGGTCTCCGACGTGGGCCGGGTGGCTTCGGCCGCCGCCAAGATGATGCCGGACGATTTTTACTTTGTGCAGATGTCCGACACGCACTGGGGATTCAACCTCCCCAAGGTTAACCCGGATTTCGCCGGCACACTCAAAAAGGCGATCGCCCAAGCGAACAGTCTGGCGATCCATCCGGATTTCATCGTGTTCACCGGGGATTTGACCCACGATACCGATGACGACAAAATCCGCCGCCGGCGCCTGATTGAGTTCAAGCACATCATCAAAGCTTTAAAGGTGAAAAATATCCATTTAATGCCGGGCGAGCACGACGCCGCAGTGGACAACGGCAAAGTCTTTAAGGAGATCATCGGCCCGACCCACTACACCTTTACTCACAAAGGGGTGAATTTTATCGCCCTGGACAACGTCTCGGATCCGGGCGGCAGTCTCGGCGACCAGCAACTGAACTGGCTAAATGGCCAACTGAAAAAGCTCGATAAGGAAAAATCCCGCATTGTGGTCTTGTGTCATCGCCCGCTCTTTGTCCTCTACGACGCGTGGGACTGGGAGACCCGCGACGGCGACAAGGCCATCGATATGCTCCAGCCCTATAAAAACGTCACTGTGTTTTACGGCCACATCCACCAGGAAAACCACCACATGACCGACCACATCGCACATCATGCCGCCCACGGCCTGATGTACCCTCTGCCGACACCGGGTTCCCAACCCAACCTGGCACCCCTGCCCTGGGATCCTGCCCACCCCTATAACAACCTGGGGTTCCGCGGCGTCGAGGCAAAGGCGGCGCCGGTCGATTACGCCATTAACGAGTATCCCATCTCAAAGAGTTGAGCCGAGGAGGAGTCAAAATGAGTGCAATAGCGAAAAAGTCCCTGGTTCTGGCGCTCATCTTCCTGGTCGGCACCGCTTGGGCGATTGCCGCCCAGGCAAAGGAGCCCCGGGTGATCAAGATTACAGCCAAAAAATTTGAATACAATCCCGCCGAGATTACCCTGAAAAAGGGGGTGCCGGTGGTCCTGGAATTCACTTCTCTGGACCGGCTGCACGGCTTTAAATGCCCGGCTCTGGCCATCCGGACCGACATCAAACCCGGCCAGGTAGCCAAGGTGCCGGTTACCCCGCAAAAGGTGGGGGATTTTGAATTCCACTGCGACGATTTTTGCGGCAGCGGCCATGGGAACATGAAAGGAATTATCCACGTGGTGGAGTAGCTGATAGCTTTGCCCCAACGCTGCCGCCGGCCTCCCTCGCGGCAGCGGCTCCGCTTGAGCCCCCTGGCCGGTTCATGGGGCTACCGGCAATGTTGTTGACTTAGCGATGCAAGCCGGGGAGAAAATGGTCCAACCAACGTAACGGAGCGGTATTATCAGTATTATCAAGTGGCCACCAATCGTGAGTACTCGATATCCTTAGACCGGTGTCTCGGTTTTGGCCCTGTTTTGGGGCTTGTTGTCGTCGGCCGAAGTCCCCGTGGGAAATAGCGGACGCTCCCCTATTTCACTGCCTGGCGGGCTTGAGCCGAATGAGGGTCCGCATGCAGGGCCAGATAGGCAATGAAGGAACACGTCGCAATCCTGAGGGAACAAGGCCGTCCGGTCTCTCGGGCCAATCCGAATCCCAAGGTCACCATAGAAAACCGGAAAAGGCGTGCCATCGCTTGACGATTGTTCGACCGTGTTGGGAGGGGTAATGCTGGGGGAAAATCCATGGATCGGCTTCCGGAAACGGTTGTCATCCGCAAAGCCAGAAAAGCCATGGTCGGAGAGCCCCCCCGACTCAGGATTCGGGCTGGCGTAGGATGGGTGGAGCGGAAGCGCAACCCATCAGGCAAATCTTGAACGTAACCTGCACATCTCCATCTGGACCGCTCTGAAACAGTCGTAGATGGCCCCCGGGAAGTTTACGGCCGGGGATTCGCGGGTTTCGTAAAAGAACTGCCGCGGTGGCAGCCTGCCAACCTGCTGCTTCCCGGCTTCATATAAATCCGCCGAAATCGATTCGAACTTTTCGCGACACCAGATTAAAAAGAAATATTGAATGAAATTGATTTGGCTTTATCGTGGCGATGCCGGCTCAATTTAGGTTGGATTCTCACTATCGGCGAGTGCTAGAATAGAGAAATTATTTTTGCGCTTCGGGCGGCAGGCTTCCGCAATGGTATTCCAGGACAGATGCGCATTTTACTTTTTTCTGACGGAGGCAAAAAGATGAGCGAAGAAAATTCAGTTTCGCGGACACTCGGGATCAATGGCCTGGGCAGAATCGCAAAGCTCTCTATCTGGAGCCATGTGGAACGAAAATACTTCTCCGAAATCGTGGTCAATATAGGCCGGGAGGTAGGAACAAGGCTCGCGGACATAGCGCATTTTCTGGAGAGGGATTCCAGTTACGGGGCTTTGCACAGCTATCTTTACGGTGCGCAGGCAGGCAGGGTGATCGAAAACCTCGACGAAAAGTCGGGCAGCTTTCTGGTAGACGGGGTAAAGACCACTTTTCTGCGCAGCGCCAGAAATCCGGCCCACATAGACTGGCGAAAACACGGTGTCGAACTGGTGGTGGACGCCACGGGCAAATTCGTCGATCCCACTGTGTCCCCCGAGGACCCCAAAGGGTCTCTGCGCGGCCATTTTGTCGCCGGGGCAAAGAAGGTCATCCTTTCGGCCCCTTTCAAGATAAAGGACAAGACCAGGGCGATGCCCCCGGACGCCGTTACCACGGTTATGGGCATAAACGATTCCGAATACGACCCCAAAAAACACCTGGTCGTATCGAACGCGTCCTGCACGACCACCTGTCTGGCCTATATGGTGAAACCGCTGCTGGATTATTTCGGGGCCGAACGCGTCCTTTCCGCGGCCATGACCACTGTTCACGCCGCAACCAGCTCGCAATCGGTCCTCGACCATGCGCCCGGTTCCGGGGCCACGGACCTGCGCAAATCCCGCTCGGCCTTCAACAATATCATCCTGACCAGCACCGGGGCCGCCAAGGCGCTCGGCCTGGTCATCCCGGAGATGAAAGGAATCGGCTTTATCGCCGAGTCGGTGCGAGTACCCGTTACCACCGGTTCTCTCATAATCCTGGCAGTGATGATTCAGGATAAGAGCTTGACCGCTCCAATCAACCGTGAACTGATAAACGACATTTACCGAAAGGCCGTTTCCCTTTTCCCGGAAGGTTATCTGGTCTTTTCCAACGAACAGAACGTTTCCTCCGATATCGTCGGACTTCCCAGGGCCGCCGCGGTTATCGAAGGCCACGAAAACCACACCCGGACTTCGGCTGTCCGCATCGATCTCGAACACCTGGCCAGCGCGGTCAAGCTTCTGGAGTCCACGGGCGAGGGCGGTTCGGCCGCACTGGACCTTTCGACCGTGTCCCGGAGCGCCAAATCCGAAGGGCCCCAAAAGTTTATCGAGGTCCCCGTGACACAAGCTGTAATTTACGGTTGGTATGACAATGAACTGGGAAGTTATACGAACATGCTCAGGGACCGCACTGTCAGCATAGCCAAACTGATGGAGCGCGAAGGTCGCACTCCCATGACGGTAAGGGCCTGATGCAAAGGTTTGGGCACGGCAATCCGGGCTGCGGCGGCGCGCCGCCAGGGGCAAAAGAACTGGTCAACTCGAAAAAGAGATCGTATAGTGTGCGTGAAACAGGGTCGCTATGCCCCAGGCGATATCGACCGGGTGTGGCGACCACAGTCTTACAGGTTGCCTCGGCAACACCCAATGCAATGAAAAGGTTCGGGGCGCGGTTTCTTCCCGCTTCTTTTCAGAGCTCCGCAGGTTGGGCTGTAGGTTGGACTGTAGGTTGGACTGTAGGTTGGGCTAAGCGTAGCGCAGCCCAACAAGATTCAGAGCAGTTTTTCATGTCGTCCCGGGACACCCGGAAACCGCGAAAGTCCGTGGTTTGGGCTTGGCAGTCCCGGCTGCGGCGGCACGCCGCCCCGGCTGGCGGTCCCACCGCCTGACAAAATGACCATTAGCGGTTGCCCTTTGCCTGTACCCCTCCGCGCTCGCCCGGCGAAGCGACACGGGCGATCCGGCAGCCCCGCCCCTGGGAGGCCCTCGTGATAGTACGTCACTGGATGTCAACCGACCTGGTAACCATAGGCAAGGACGCTTCCATCCAGGAAGCCATGGCCTTGATGAAACGTGAATCGATCCGACATCTCCCGGTGGTCGATCAGAGGATGAACCTGCTGGGGTGGATTACCGACGCGGACTTGCGGGGCGTGCTCATTGCTTCCATGATCGAGGAGCTGACTCTGGAAGACGTGATGATCAGAAAACCCTTAACCGTCCAACCGGAGATGCCCCTGGAGGAGGCTGCGCGCTTTTTACTGGACAAGCGGATCGGCGGCCTGCCAATAGTTGAAAATGGTGTGCTGACCGGCATAATAACCGTTGCGGACATTCTTTCGGCCTTCATCACTTTCCTGGGGCTTTTCACCCAATCCACGCGATTGGATATAAAGGTTTCCGGCTCGCCCAACCCTCTTCCCGAAATAACCAGGATCGTCAGAACGCATGGGGCTGAAATCATCAGTCTCTGCCAGGTCCCTTCCTCCGAGGAAAGCGCTGAATTTTCCTATTCCCTCCGGCTCAAAAGGACCGATCCCAAGCCAATCATTGCCGACCTGGAGCAAAATGGCATCGAGGTGGTGGCCAGCCTGGATATGTAGAAGGTGGTAGGACTGAAAAATTGATTTGGCCCAAAGGACGGATCGTGGCCGCCATGAGCGGCGGAGTGGACTCAAGCGTAGCGGCGGCCCTGCTTTTAAGGGAAGGGTTCGAAGTCATAGGGATAACCCTGCAGCTGCAGACCTGTGGCGAAACCCCGCAGGAGCAATCGTGCTGCGGCGCCGAGGGTGTGGCGCAAGCCCGGGCCGCGGCGGACCATCTCGGCATACCGCACCACGTGCTCGACTGCCGCGGGGTTTTCGAACAAACGGTCCTGCTGCCCAGTTGGGAAGAGTACCGACGAGGGCGCACACCCAACCCCTGCGTGCTCTGCAACAGGGAAGTAAAATTCGGCGCCCTTCTGGAATACGCCAAAACCCTTGGCGCACACCAAATAGCCACCGGCCATTATGCCCGCATCGGCGGGGGAAAAGATGGTCGAACGTACATCCTGCGCGGTGCGGACCCTCGAAAAGACCAGTCATACTTTCTTTTTTCGGTAAACTCCGATAAGCTTTCCAGGGCCTTGTTCCCCCTCGGCGGCTATACCAAGGAGACGGTTCGAACCATGGCCCGCCGGATGGGTTTGGGCAACGCGGATCGGGCGGAAAGCCAGGATGCCTGTTTTTCCACCCGAGAGACTGCTTATGCGGAGACCCTGCGGCGGCGGTTCAATCAAGGCGCGGCCCCCGGCCCTATTTTCGACCAGACCGGCCGCCGACTGGGCGAGCACGAAGGAATTCACCTCTTTACCATAGGTCAGAGGCGAGGAATCGGCGTGACCCTGGGCGCCCCGGCCTGGGTCGAATCGATCGACCCTGATCGCAGCGCCGTTTTTCTGACCACCAGCAAAGAAAGACTGGCCGCGTGGGGACTGATCGCCACCGGAGTCTCCTGGCATGCCTTACCCGCCGGATTAAAGAGGCTGCGCTGCTCCGTGCAGGTTCGCTATAATCAGGCCCCGGTTGCGGCCACTGTCGAGCAGCAAGAACCGGGGACGGTGAGGGTGCGCTTCGATCATCCGGTGACCGCGGTCTGCCCGGGACAGGCGGCGGTATTCTACAGCGGCCCCCGTTTGCTCGGCGGGGGATGGATCCACAGGGCCCTTAGCGAGTCGGCGCCAACCGCCGGCGGGACCGAGGAGGTGGTAAAATGACTGCAAGCGTCGAAGGCCGTTACGTCAGGCACGAGGTCCTGCCCGAAATAGGCCCGGCCGGACAGCGCAAACTGGCCGGGAGCACGGTTTTTATTGCCGGCTGCGGAGCACTGGGCGGCTTCCAGGCCGAACTGCTGGCCAGGGCGGGCGTGGGAAGACTTCGAATCGCCGACGGGGACCGGGTGGAATGGCACAATCTTCATCGCCAAATCCTTTTCCAGGAGTCCGACGCGGAGTCCCATGTCCTCAAGGCCGAGGCGGCCGCGCACCGGTTGCGCCGCATCAATTCCACCATCGCGGTGGAAACGCTGGCGATAGATGTCAATCCCCGAAACGCCGAGTCCCTGATGGCGGACGCGGATATCGTCCTTGACGCCACCGACAATTTCGAAACCCGCTATCTCCTCAATGACGTCTGTATCAAGCTGCGAAAGCCTTGGGTCTACGCCGGCGTCATCGGTACGCGGGGTATGGTGATGCCGGTCCTTCCCGGCTTGAACGGTCCCTGCCTGCGATGTGTCATTCCCACTCCCCCAAAACCAGGGACCATTCCGACCGCCGATACCGCCGGAGTGCTCAACTGCGCCGTGGCCCTCATTGCGTCTTTGGAGGCCACACTGGCTGTTCGCATTCTGCTCGGGGCGCCCCCGGCCGAAATCGGCCTTTTTCATGCCAACGTCTGGAAGATGTCCTTCGATCTCATGAAGGTCCGAAGAGACGAGCAATGTCCCTGCTGCGCTCTTCGCAGCTTTGAATTCCTCGAGGGCCGCCGGCCCTGCCGGACTGACCAGTCTATCGGCCGATGACCTGGCGCCCGCCGCCAGTGCGTGGCGGTTTTGATTTTAGCCAACTGATAATTTCGATCAAAACGGACGAAATATGGATTCCAGTCAAGAAGACGCAAATCGCTTCAATGGATCGATAGAATACATCAGGTTGATCGATCTTATCCAGGTTTCCTGCCTTGCCAAGCTGAGTCATGTAATCCGAGTTGATTCCATTGATAAGATCGGCAGGTTCTATCTGGATGCGGGCAAAGTGATCCATGCCGAATCGGGCGCAGTCACGGGAGAGGAAGGTTTTTTTGACCTGCTGAGGTGGGATGCGGGCCATTTTGAAACCGAGCGCCTGCCTGAAGAGGTGACCAATTCCATTAACCGCACCTGGGAGTACTTGCTCATCCAGGCGCTCAGGGCGCCCAGAAAAACCGTGGAAGGGCAAAAGGCGGGCGCCGAGGCTCAAGGGCTATCCCATGGATTTCGGGGACAAATAAATGACATCTCTTTGACCGACCTCATTCAGTTGATCTGCCTGGACAGCATCGATCGCATTATCAAAGTTCGCACCCGGGACCTGGTTGGAAATATTCATGTCCGGGGCGGCCAGATTTGCCATGCCGCAACCGAGGATCTGGTCGGACAGGAAGCATTCTTCAAATTGCTCAATACCCCTAATGGCACCTTCGTCACCCTCCCCACCTCCGAGGAATCCGACACTACCATCAACGTGCCTTGGGAGCACCTGTTAATCGAAGCCACGCGTATCGCCGATGAATCATCCGGGGGAAAAATCGACGAAAAAGAAGCCGCAAGCAGGGCTCAAACGCTGCTCCAAAAAATACAGAAAAAGAATGTATCCGAAAAAATTCGCCTCGCCATGCTCGCCGATAAGGAGACGCGTGGCATCCTGATACGGGACAGCAACCGGATGATTCAACTTGCCGTGGTTTCCAATCCCAAGCTGAGCGACAGTGAAGTGGCTGCCATGGCCTGTTCCAGACAGGTTGACGAGGAGGTCTTGCGCAGGATCGCCATCGACAAGGAATGGCTCAAAATTTACACGATTCGCCACGCGCTCGTTGCCAATCCGAAGACCCCCGTCAATATCGCCAGAAAATTGATTCCCACTCTCAACCGCCAGGATTTGCGAAACATCGCCAGAAGCAAGTCCATCTCGAGCCTGGTCGCCATGGAGGCCAAAAGACTCTCCGTGAAAATGGCCTGAAAACCACTCGGCCGCAATAGGCGGGGCACGCGTCGAACCAGGGCATTCTGTTCCAACGGAATTTTATTGTCAGCGCGCCAGGTTAAGACTCATTCAAAAATCTCACCCGAAAACAAACTTTTCTTTAAAGTTCTTCTGCCCGGGCGCCGATTGTTATGGTGCGAACGGATGCCCCCCGTAGCGCATCATACACGCAGGAAGCTTTGTATGTTTTCACCGGGGCTTGAGAGGTTGAAGACATGAACATCGCGGCAGTCAAATCGGTCACATCCGCCACGGTTTCGGATTACACCAAAGATCCGCCATGGGCGGCTGCGGACCAGAACAAACTCAGGATGCTCATGGATCAAGGTTTTTCGGCCGCCGAAATGGCCCGGCAACTCGGAACGACCATAAGCGCGGTAAACCAGAAGATGGCGGCGCTGTCCACGTCAACTCACGATACAACCGCCACCGGCTCTTCAGGCGCCCCGGAGACCGCCAAACCGACCACCGGCGCCAATTTGGATATAAAAATATAACCCTCCCCTCAGGCTTTTGTGGCGGATTTACCGTTGCGTAGGTTGGGCTAAGCGTCAACAAGAACTTTTCGAAGCAGAAAGCCGATCCCGCAACCCCCGTCCGCCTGACCTGTCAAAATACTTACTCGAAACCACACAATGATGTTAAACAGCTCATGACATCAGGCCCGACTCAAATAACGCGAAAAGAATCAAGCGCGGGGGGGGGGCCGAGCCCCCTCGCCGCCCGGCGGCTCTGTTCGGCGTTTCGGCGGCGGCCTTCGGCCAGGCGCCGAATCCCGGGGGGCACGGGGGAGACGCTCCCCCGCTCTTTTATCTTCTATTATTTGGTTCAATTTTGATCGCAACGTAGTTTCAAACCAGCTTGCTAGAGTTGGCATGTCTATTGCTCCGCATTTTCCCACCAGGGCGCAGCCTGTGATTCTGTTAATGAACAACGACTCTTTATGGGCCGGAGGAGTGATTTGAACAAGATCATAAAAAAGATTCTTGTCGTTGACGACGAGCAAAGCATTTGCTCCATGCTCACCAAATTTTTGCGCTCCTCCGGCTACTACTGCGACAGCACCACAGATCCGGTCAAAGCACCTGAAATATTGAAAAGTGACAGTTTCGATCTCGTTATCTCAGACATTAAAATGGCCGCCATCGACGGCATGCAACTGCTCAGTCAGATTATTGAACTCGGCCGGGAAATCGATACCATCATGATGACCGGCCATACCAATACTTATACCTATAGCGACATTATTCGGGCGGGTGCGGCGGACTTCATAGCAAAACCGTTCCAGTTGGGGGAAATCAAGGCGAAAATAGAAAGGATAGATCGCGAACGCTATATGCAAAGGGAACTGCGGGAATTGAACGTCGCCATGGCGGTGCTCCTGCAACGGGCGGGCAAAGAAAAGGATGACCTCCATGCGGATATTGCGCTCAACGTAAAGGAGTCGGTTCTGCCCTACGTGGAAATGTTGAAAAAAGGACGTATCGATGAAGAATATCAAGAATATGTCGCGGTGCTGGAGAAGAACCTGCTGGAGCTCTGCTCTCCCTTCTTGAGGAATCTGTCGCATAAAAACGCCAACATCAGCTCCATGGAAGCCCAGGTTGCAAATTTTGTCAAAGCCGGCAAAACCAACAAGGAAATCGCCTCCTTGCTGGGGGTTTCCATAAACACCGTCATGACTCACCGCTACCGCCTCAGATCAAAGCTCGAACTGAATCAAAAGAAAGTCAACCTGAGGTCCTACCTGATTTCCATCGAATTCTAGTGAATACCTGTCACTGATTTGTCACTTTTCTTTCAGTATCGCGTAAAAGACCAACCCTACCGAATTACCTCTTTAACAGCGGCGCTCCCAAAAGAATCGCTTTTCCGCGCCGAAGAACTCCCGGACTGAACGGCAATCCCTTCAATGCTGAATATCAGGTGACTTTGAAACTCGAAAGAGGGTGGAATGAGGGTCTTTTGTTGGTTTAGTGAGTTGATCTCCAGACTGCATCGCCAACACCACTGCGCCAGGTGGCGGGACGCTTTGCCTCCGCTGACACGCGACCTGGAGTTATTGGCCGGCTCCACGGAAGGCGAGTTTCTGGCCATTGGAGAAAAGCTGCAGGATTTTTATATACGTGCCGAAGAGCTTTCCAGGACTTGTTCCACCATCGCCGCTCACATGGCGGGCAAAGAGGTGGGGACGGTCATCGAAGGATTCCGGGAAGTAATCGAGGCCGTTAACCGGCTCGAGAGTGGATCGAGACGAAACACCGATTATCTGCGAAGCGTCCTGGAGAAGATTGAGCGGTTGGACGGCCTGGCTAAAGGTTTTGACAAAACCATTATGCTCCTGCGGGTGCTGTGCGTATCCATAAGGATAGAGAGCGCCAGGCTGGGTGATCGGGACCCGGGCTTCGAGACCCTGGCCGAGGAAGTGGAAAAGCTATCCGGAGAGATTCAAGACCGCTGTTTTAAGCTCCATGGGGCCTGCCAATCCCTAAGTCTTTTGATTCGCAAGACCCTGGGAAAGGTCCTCGAACTGGAGGCCGCCCGGCAGGAACAGGCCGGGATAGTACTCGAAAAGACCATGTCCGGTCTAAAGTCCCTGCTCGAAAAGCACGCTCAATCCTCCAAGGCGGCCGAACAAATCTCCGCGCATTATGAGGCGGTCTCCAGGCGGATCGGGGAGATCGTTTTGTCCATGCAGTTCCACGATATCACCCGCCAGCGGATCGAACATACGCGGGAGGCGCTCGACGGGCTTCTTTCCAGCGATCCGAACGCCCATAAAGATCCGGGCCTGGCCGGGGATATCGCCGCTCTCCAGACAGCTCAACTCAAATATGCGGGAGACGAACTGGTATCGGCCGTAAACAACATCCTCGACAATCTCTCGTCCCTGGCGAACCTTATCGAAGAAATGGCCGGGGAGACCTCCCGGCTGGCAGGAACTGACGATAAAGCAGAACATTCCTTTCTGGCCCAAATAGAGACCGGCTTTTCTTCGGTCATCTCGGCGCTTGGCACCTACGGCGAATCCGACCGCAATCTGTCCACCGCCATGGATTCGGTGACGTCTATGTTCGGGGAGATATCCGCCCAGGCCGGAAGCATCGAATCCATAGGAGCAAAGATCAAGCTGATTTCCCTCAACGCCATTGTCAAGGCCTGTCATATCGGCGACGAAGGCGCCTCACTGGCGGTGCTGGCCGAATCGACCCACCACCTCTCGGTGGAGACCTGCAAGTTGACCGAAAAGGCCAGTGAGGCTCTGAGTGCGACCATCTCGGCCTCCGAGTCCCTGCGCGCGGCGGTCTTCGCCGACCTGACAGGCGAAGAAGGTAAACCCGCCTTTATCTGTGAGGCGCTAAGGACCCAGTTTGCAACCCTTGAGAATGTCAATCAAGACCTCTTCTCTACTCTTGCCCGAGTTAACACCGATGGCCGCACCCTTTCGCAGGACGTCCGAAAAGCCGTCGAGGCGGTGGGAGTCCACCACCGGATCCATGAGGGGCTGGCAGACATTGTGGCAAAGCTCGAGGAGATCGCGGCATACTTGCGCTCCAAAGTCCATGCGGGCGACGAGGCGGGAACAGAAAAACGCATGGAAGCTCTGAAGGCCGTCTATACCATGGAGGCGGAGCGCAACGTCCATGAGGCGATGCTCCATACGAGCTCCGAACAACAGCGGTTCCGGGCGGACACGGCCGGCTTCCAACCGGTCGAGGACATGGACGATGGTGAGCCGGAAGGCGAAACGCAGGAGGCCAATGAAGAGGACCTGGGCGACAATGTCGAACTTTTTTAGTCAAAAACCGAGCCGCCGGAGGAGTACACAATGGACCTCGAAATGATCGGGTCTGCCGAGTCAACTATTCTAAAGCTTAAGGGAAACTGGAGCATAGAGCGTGCCGGCGAACTGAAGCCCGCGCTTTTGGAAGCGCTCCAAAGCAGCGATCATATAGTAATCGATCTGGAAGAACTCACCGATACGGACCTGTTCGCCATTCAGCTGCTCTGCTCGGCCCACGCCGCTTCTCTTAGACTGGGTAAACAACTCGCTTTTCACCAACAAAAATCCGAGCCGTTCAAACGCGCGGTCCGCAACGCGGGGCTGGCGCGCACCGTCGGCTGCCACAGGAACCCCACGAAGAGCTGCCTGTGGACGGGAGATTGGACATCATGAGCAAAATCATCATGACCGTGGATGATTCGGCCAGTATTCGCCAGATGGTTAGCTTCACCCTCAAACAGGCGGGCTACCAGGTGATGGAAGCCGTAGACGGCAAAGACGCCCTGTCCAAGCTCGACGGGGCGGGCGTCAATATGGTGCTGACCGACCTGAACATGCCCAATATGGATGGCATTCAGCTCATCCGAGCTTTACGGGCAAATCCTTCCTGCAAATTCATCCCCATCGTGCTGCTCACCACGGAGTCCCAGGCCGATAAGAAGCAGGAAGGCAAAGCGGCCGGAGCAACCGGGTGGATAGTAAAACCCTTTAAACCCGATCAACTTCTCGCGGTAGTAAAAAAGGTCCTGGGATGATGGAATCTCAAAGAGAAATTTACCGGGCGGAAGCCTGCGAACTCCTCGCCGAACTCGAAACCTCCCTTCTTGCCCTGGAGGAAAGCCCCTGCGACTCGGAGCTGATCGGCAGGGTGTTCAGGGCGCTGCATACCATAAAAGGGTCCGGGGCCATGGCCGGTTTCGAGGACATCGCAACCTTTACTCACGACATTGAGACCGTTTTCGACCTGGTCCGCAGTAACGAAGTGTGCGTCACCAAATCGCTGATCGATCTGACCCTCCAGGCCAGAGACCAAATACGATCGATGCTCGACGATGCCGGGGCCGCACCTTCGGCAACGGAGACCGCCCATATCACAAACTCGCTCAAGCGGCTCATCCCAAACCCGGTAGCTCCCCCCGTAAAGGCGGTCGAAACAACCCCGGCCGAATATGAAGATCAGGAGGCGGAGAAAACCTTTCGCATCAATTTTCGCCCGAACCGGGAAATCTTTTCCCGAGGAACCAATCCGCTCCTTCTACTGAACGAATTGCGGCAAATGGGGACCTGCAGCGTCGTTGCCCACACCGAAGACGTTCCCGACCTGGAGGAGATTGATCCCGAAGAATGCCACCTCTCCTGGGACGTCATCCTGACCACCTCGCAGGGAGAAAATGCCATAAGAGACGTTTTCATCTTCGTAGAGGATGAATGCCAGCTGGAAATCAAGCTCCTCCGGACGCCCGGCATGGAAGACGATGAAACCCCGCCCAGGAAGCTGGGGGAAATATTGATGGAGCGCGGCCTCGTTACCGATGAAGACTTGAAGGAGGCCCTCGGTTCTCAGAAGCGCATCGGTGAGTTGCTGGTGGACAGGGGAGTGGTCCAGGCAAGCATGGTCGAGTCGAGCCTGGCCGAACAGGAACATGTCCAGGCGGTTCGCGGCAAACAGGTTAAAGAGGAACAGGCTTCGAGCATACGAGTGCGCGCCG
>JARLHP010000187.1 GCA_031292195.1 Syntrophobacteraceae bacterium | reverse complement strand
TTCTGGCGGCGGGGGGCGGGGGGGGTGTGCTCCGGCGGCACGCCCCGGGACACCCCCGCCAGCACCCGGGGGGGGGGCCCCCCCCCCCCGCCCCCCCCCCCCCCGCCCCCCCCCCCCCCCCCCCCCCCCCCCCCCCAACCCTACAAAGCAAGGCATCTCCCCGGAAACGATTCTCGAACAGCCTCCTGGATCGAAGTGCCTGATATGAGATTTATGAGTACGGGCGTTTGGTTTCGCCGCTTGCGTGGCGCGCTTCTGGTCCTCGTGTTTGTCAGCGCCTTTCTCTACATTTTTTCCCTTAATTTCCGAACTCCTGACAAAATGGATCGTTTGCAGCGCTTCGTCACGGAAGTGGCAAGTCCTCCCCTGCAACTGGTCGGCAAAGTCTTTTCCTCCTTCGAGGAGTTTTGTAAAGATTACATCTGGCTTAGAAATCTGCGCTCGGAGAATGGAACGCTCAAAGGCCGGATCGCACAATTGCAAAACCAGCTAACGTCTTACCAGGAAGCCTTTATCGAAAACCAGAGGCTGAGGCGTTTGCTCGATTTCAAAAAGACCACCGGCTACCAGACGGTAGCCGCCCAGGTGGTGGTCCACGATCTGACCGGCTGGTTTCAGACATTGATAGTGGATAAGGGCTTCAGGGACGGGGTGGCCGCCGATATGCCCGTGGTTAACGAAGAGGGGGTGATCGGGCGCATCCTCGATGTGTCGGACCGCTACAGCCGGGTCTTACTGATAACCGACCAGGGAAGTGCGGTCGACGCCATCGACGAGCGCAATCGGGTGCGGGGTATTCTGTGTGGCAAAGACGCAAACGGGTGCCTTTTAAAATATGTGAACTCCAACCTGGATATGGAAGAAGGCGACCTGATGATCACTTCCGGTAAAGACGGCATATTCCCCAAAGGCCTGAGGCTGGGTATCGTGCATGCTGTCTACCGCGACCCTGCCAGTATGTTCCAGAGAATCGATGTGAAACCGCTTGTTCAGTTGAGCACGATCGAGGAAGTGCTGGTAATAAAGCGCAGCAAGATAGAGTTGGGCTCCGTGCTGAACGCCAAGGTCCAAACCGCTCGGCCTGTCAGCCAAAAGGGCTCCGGTAAGCCTGCCGCGGCGGGTGTTCGCACGCATGTGGCCCCCAAGGTCGGCCCCCCCGCCCGATCGAAGCATTCTCTTAAAGCGTCCATTGCTCGACCCGTGGCGGGAAGTGACAAAAAGACCAAGCGCCATCGCGGTGAAACGGCGCAAAAGTCTCGAAACGAATCTCGTGGACAGAATACTCGTGGTCCGGAAAAGGTGCGGCGATGATCGTTTCGACTTCGTTGTCCCACGGGGATGCTGTGAAAAAGGCTCTCAAGTTTTCCTTCTGCTGTTCTCTGCTGTTGGCGTTGCAGGCCCAAATCATTCCGCAGCTTCCCTATGCCGCTTTGCGCGTGGACCTTTTGTTGCCGCTCATGTTCGCTGTCGCGGTGGAATATTCACCTCTTACGGGTGTGTTGTGGGCCGGTTCGCTGGGATTCCTGGTGGATGTGTTTTCGGGGGAGTTTTGGGGCCTGCATGTTGGCTCTTATGTTGTGACCGTTTGTCTGGTGCACATGGCCTCCGATAGTTTCGACTGGCACAATCCCGCCTACCAGATGGGGCTGGTGGGGCTCTGCGCTCTTGGTCAGTCAGTTGCCCTGGGCTTGTTTTTTTCCTATGTTCCCATGGATTCGGCGACGCTTACCTCCATATGGATCAGCCTGTCCATTCGAACGCTTCTTTCCGCGACAATCGCGCCCCTTTTGATCTACCCGCTGTTGAGCGGGCAAACGATCGGCGGTTGAGCGCGTTGGGTGTTCGTAAAAGATGAAAACAAAAGGCAGGAAGCTCGACGGACCGAAACTGATAAACTTGGAAAATGCCGAGTCGGTTTCCTTCAAGAAGCAATACATCGTGTTTTTCGCCGTCCTGCTGCTGGTGATGATGATATACCTCGCGCGGCTGTGGTACCTGCAGGCGCTGTGTGGTCAATACTACCGTTACCAGTCTGAAAATAACAGGATCAGGGTGGAGGACGTGGAGGCGCCCCGAGGGATCATATTCGACAGAAACGGTGTGCCCATCGTCGAGAACCGGCCGGCTTACGACCTCATGATCGTCCGTGAGGATGTAAAGGACCTCAATGGTACAATTGAGGAACTTGCCCGTCTGTGCGAGTGCGATCCTTCCGATTTGTTTTCGATCGTTGACGCCAATAAGGCGACTCCCAAGTTCGTTCCCATAAGGCTGGTTTCCGACATTGATAGGGACTGCCTGGCCAGGGTGGCGGCCGAGCTGATAAGGCTTCCCGGCGTGGAGATCGAGATAGCGCCCAAGCGCGAATACAACTGGGACGGAACGGCTGCCCACCTGATAGGGTATCTCAGCCAGATTACCGAAGGGGAGATGAAGAGCGGAAAATACCCGGGCTATTATCCCGGTGAAGACATTGGTAAAGTGGGCGTCGAGTATGGCTTCGAAAAATATCTTCACGGCGTAAGAGGACACCGCCAGGTGGAGGTTGACGCGGTGGGCAGAAGAGTGCGGCTGCTCCAGGAACAGCCGCCTGTTGCCGGCCATGACCTGTGGCTTACTATCGATATGGACGCCCAGAGGACCGCTGAATCCCTGCTGGCCGACAAATCCGGGGCGATCGTGGCGGTGGACCCAAACGATGGAGAGGTGCTGGCTTTTGCCTCCAGTCCCACATTCAATCAGGAAAAGTTCATAAAGGGACTCTCGGAAAGTGACTGGATGGGGTTGTCCAAAGATCCCGGTCATCCCATGCTCAACCGGGTCAGCGGGGCCGCCTACGCTCCGGGGTCGACCTATAAGCCGCTGGTAGCTCTTGGCGCGCTGCAGGCCGGGGCGATAAACCCGACCACCACCTTTTCTTGCCCTGGCTACATGCCCTTTGCCGGCCGTGAGTACCATTGCTGGAGAAAGGGCGGACACGGCACAATTTCGGTGGAAAGGGCCCTGATGCAGAGCTGCGATGTCTTTTTCTATCACACCGGGCTTGTGATGGGCGTCGATCGGTTGGCGGAATATGTGAAAATGTTCGGGCTTGGGCAAAAGACCGGTATCGATCTTCCGGGGGAAAACGCGGGACTGATCCCCACCTCGGCCTGGAAAAGGCGGGCAACCGGCCATCCGTGGGAAAAGGGGGAAACCATTTCCATATCCATCGGGCAGGGCTATGACCTGGTGACTCCTTTGCAAATGGCGGTTGCCTACGGTGCGATCGCAAACAGCGGCAAGCTTTGGACCCCCTACGTGGTAAAAAGAATAGAGGGCATGGCTCCGGGCGAAGTCAAGGAGGCCGAGCCCATGCTCAAGCGTCAGATCCCCGTGGACCAGCGGTGGTTCGAGCTGGTGCAAAAGGCCTTATCCGAGGTGGTAAGCGATCCGAGGGGAACGGCTCATTCATTATACGACCCTGCCATGCCGATGGCGGGTAAAACCGGCACGGCGCAGGTCGTGGGGTTGGGCCGCGGAAGAGCCGGTCAGAATGACAAGGACAACGCGTGGTTTGTTGCCTGGGCGCCTGCCGCCGATCCCAAAATTTGTGTGGCCGCCATTATCGAGCACGGGGGGCACGGAGGATCGGCTGCCGGGCCGCTGGTCAAACAGGTGATGATGACTTATTTGAAAATCAAGCACGAACCTGCACAAAAGCCCGCTCACAAATAGTTTGAGTCCCCTGAAGGCACGAGCCGGGGTCTTTTTACGAAGATACTGAAGGCAATTATCGACTATGATGGACAGACGGTTGATCGAAAATTTCGACTGGTCCGTAATCTGGACATTGGCAGCTATTTTGTGCATCGGACTGCTGAGCATCTACTCTGCCGTATATCCTCAGATTCAGGCCCGGCCGACCAACAATCTCTTCCTGAAACAGATAATCTGGCTGGCGGTGGGGCTCTCGATCATGGGCGCTTCGCTTTTTGTCAATTACCAGCGCCTTAAGGCCCTCAGTCCCTGGCTCTACGGCTTGATCGTCTTTCTTCTGATAATCGTTTTGGTCGTCGGTCGGGATGTTCACGGTTCCAAGCGGTGGCTTGAAATCGCCGGTTTTCAATTTCAGCCTTCAGAGTTTGTAAAGATCATCATCATCATCCAGTTGGCCAACTACTTCTCATCGCAGGATGTGGCCACCTTCCCGAGCATCAGGAAGCTCCTGTTTCCTGTGGGGCTGACCATATTACCCGTGCTGCTGGTCCTGGCCGAACCGGACCTGGGAAGCGCCATCGCTTTGGCCGCGGCCGCCGGCTCCATGATTCTTTTCGTGGGCGTTCGCTGGAGATATCTGGCCGTCGTGGCCTTGACCATCATCCCTTTGGTGCTTCCCGTCTGGCAGAAGGTGCTCAAGCCCTATCAGAAACAGCGCGTTCTCATATTGCTCAGCCCCGACCGCGATCCCCTGGGCGCGGGTTACCACATAAGGCAGTCAAAAATCGCCATAGGTTCCGGCATGCTCTGGGGGAAAGGCTTTCTCAACGGCACGCAGAACAAGCTCCACTTCTTGCCGGAAAAACAGACCGATTTCATCTTTTCGGTGTGGGCCGAAGAATGGGGATTCGTGGGTTGTGCCGTGCTCATCCTGCTCTTCTGCCTGCTCATTTTTCTGATATTGAGAATCGCCGCAAGATCGCGCGACAGGTTCGGTTCGTTGATTGTGGTCGGGGTGGGCGGTTTGATCATGTGGCAGGCGTTGATCAATATCGGCATGGTGCTGGGGTTGCTTCCGGTTGTGGGCATAACCCTTCCCTTCGTGAGTTACGGAGGGTCCTCGGTTATCGCCCTGTGTCTGGCGGTCGGATTGGCGGAAAATGTCAGCATGCGCCGCTACGTCTTTCAATCGCATTGAAGCCCTTGAATATGTTGGCCAAAGATGCGGCAGCAGCCTATAATTATTGTGAATATTTTAGCTTTTTGCTTGCCAAGATGGCGTACCTGTGCTAGTAAGCTCGCCCAGATTAAAGACTTGGTGACAGTTATAAATTATCAGTCAAGGCTCCGTTTTAAGTCCGCCGCCCACCGGTAAGTAGTGGTGACGGTTTGGCGACAGGGGCTACCCGGTAAGGGAAAAAAGGCTTTCCGCCCGGCGAAGGAATTCGAGCTCCCTCCTTTTGAAAATCTGGAGGGGCGACGCAGGGGTTTGGAAAATTTACTCCGCGAGAGCACCGGGTTCGTTTTGCGGCCATGCCGCTTCAGGCTTCCGGTTTTTCCGGCTTTGCGCAGGGCTTGGTCAAACGTGGAGAGGGCCTCAAGAATCGGTACTGATTATTAACCGCGCGCATGCATGTCGAGGGTCATATGATTTATCGTCTTAGCGGGAGGGGGGAGTGATATGGTCGAAATCAATTACTCACTTTTAATCCAGATGGCCAATTTCCTTGTTTTTCTTTTCCTTATGAACTTCGTGTTGTACCGCCCGATCCGTCGGATAGTGGCAGAGAGGAAAAGAATGATCCTGGAAAGGCAGGAAGGGATTGAAAAAATCGAAGGGCTGACCAGTTCCGGGTTGTCGGATTACGATTCGAAGCTCAGGGAAGCCAGAGTGAGCGGCGCCCAGAAAATCCAGGAACTCAAGGCAGCGGGCTACGAGCAGGAGAAGGAGCTAGTCCGGGAAGCTTCGGAAAAGACCGCCGGCAAGGTTCAGGAGTTGCGGGGAAAGATTCAGAAAGATGTCGCGGCTGCTCGCAAAGATCTGAAACAGCAGGTGAAAACATTTTCAGGCGACCTGGCGCAGAAGATTCTCGGGAGGAAAGTTTGATGCACGCGAGTCTAAAGAAGATGATGAAATCCGGATTGTTTGCGTCTCTTGCCGGGGTAGCGTTCTCTTTGACTTGGCTGACCAATGCCTTCGCCTCTGAGGCCGAGGCTGCCCAGCCCATTAACTGGCTTGACTTTGGAGAGCGTACGGTAGCCACTACCATAGTGGTGGTGGTGCTCGTGAAGTTATTGAAAAAGCCAATTGCCAATTTCCTCAATGCGCGCCGGGAAGAAATCAAGAGGCTGCTGGCCGAGCTGGAAACAAAGACTGCGGAGGCCAAGGCCGAAAACGAGCGCGCGCAGGTCAAGCTGGCTACGCTCGAAGAGGAAACCCAAAAGATTTTCGATGAATTGATTGCGGAAGGGGAAGCCGAAAAGCAAAAAATTATCGAGGCTGCCCACCGCGAGGCCGCTTACATCCAGCAGCAGGCCGAGGTCGCTATCGAGCAGGAAGTCCAGTTGGCCCGCGACAGGCTCAAAGACGAGGTCGCCGACTTGTCCGTGGCCGCTGCCGAGAGTATTATCCAAAAGAAAATCCGGGCCGAGGATCAAAGACGTCTGATTGATGAATTCATGACGAAAGTGGTGGAGGCGAAGTGAAAAACCAGATTATTGCGAAGCGTTATTCAAGGGCTCTGTTCAGTCTCGCCGTTGAGGGCAACGCAATTGAACAGTTTGGAATGGAGCTCGACGGCTTCATCCAGGTCCTCAAGGCTTACCCTGATTTTGAAAACATGCTCCGGAATCCGCTCTATCCCGAGGCGGTCAAAAAGAGCCTTTTTCAGAAAGTCTCCGCCCAGTTGGGGATGACTCCGATCGTGAGCAGCTTTCTAAACCTCCTCGTTGAAAAGAAGCGAATTCAACACTTACCTGAAATTACCGACTATTATCACATGTTGATGGACGAGCATTCCAACATTTCCAGGGCGAAAGTAAAGGCCGCCGTTAAACTTGATGCCGCCGAGATCGAAAAGATCGGTTCCGCCCTCGAAAAGAGAATCGGAAGGAAGATAGTCGTCGAATTCGAGCAGGATCCCTCTTTGCTAGGCGGGGTTTTCGCCCAGATCGGCGATTTGGTTTTAGACGGGAGTGTAAAGCGTCAACTGCTTACTTTTAAAGAATCTTTGAAGAGGGGTGCGGTAGGATAAATGGAAATCAGATCAGAAGAAATCAGCCAAATCATCAGAGAGCAGATCAAGGACTACGAGAAGAAGGTTGATCTCAGCGAGACTGGACGGGTGCTCTCCGTAGGTGATGGTATCGCGCGCGTCTACGGAGTCGAAAAATGCATGTCCATGGAATTGCTTGAGTTCCCTACGGCACAGGGCTCCATCTTTGGATTGGCCCTCAACCTTGAAGAAGACAACGTGGGCGTGGCCATCATGGGCGACGACGCCACCATCAAGGAGGGCGATGAGGTTCGAAGGACGGGTCGTATCGCCGAAGTTCCGGTTGGCGACGCCGTTCTTGGCCGGGTTATCGACTCGGTCGGCAATCCCATCGACGGCAAGGGCCCCATCAACGCCACGGAGTTTCGCCGAATCGAAGTGATGGCTCCGGGCGTTATCGCCAGGCAGTCCGTTAAGGAGCCGATGTACACCGGTCTGAAAGCTATCGATGCCATGACGCCGGTCGGACGCGGTCAGCGGGAACTGATCATCGGCGACCGCCAGATCGGTAAGACGGCCATTGCGGTCGATGCCATCATTAACCAGAAAGACAGCGGGAACATCTGTATTTACGTAGCGGTCGGCCAGAAGAAATCGACCGTGGCCCAGGTTGTGGAAACGCTGCGCAAGCATGGCGCCATGGACTACACGGTGGTTGTTGCGGCCAATGCCAGCGACGCCGCCGCCCTGCAGTTTGTCGCTCCCTATGCCGGTACCGCCATGGGTGAGTATTACCGGGACAAAGGCGGTCACTCTCTGATCGTCTATGATGACCTTTCCAAGCAGGCGGTCGCCTACCGCCAGGTTTCTCTGCTTCTGCGCCGTCCGCCCGCGCGCGAAGCCTATCCCGGTGATATTTTCTACAACCACTCGAGACTTCTCGAGAGGTCTTCCAAGCTCAATGACGAGCTTGGCGGTGGTTCTCTTACCGCTTTGCCCATCATCGAAACCCAGGCGGGCGACGTTTCAGCCTACATTCCGACCAACGTTATTTCCATCACCGACGGTCAGATTTACCTGGAGCCGAGCCTGTTCTTCGCCGGCGTTCGTCCGGCCATCAACGTCGGTCTGTCGGTCTCCCGTGTTGGTGGCGCCGCCCAGACCAAGGCCATGAAGCAGGTGGCCGGAAAGCTTCGTCTGGAGTTGGCTCAGTATCGTGAACTGGAAGCCTTCGCCAAGTTCGGAAGCGATCTGGACAAATCGACCCAGGCCCAGTTAAACCGTGGTATGCGGTTGGTCGAACTGCTCAAGCAGCCCCAGTATCAGCCAATGCCTGCTGAAAAAGAGGTCATGACCCTCTATTCGGGTACCAGGGGCTTCCTGGACACCGTCCCGGTGGATAAAGTCCTGCAGTACGAGCAGCAGATGCTGGCTTTCATGGACAGAAAATACCCTGACGTTTTGGCCGAGATAAAAGAGAAGCAGGCCATCGGCGATGATCTTGACCAGAAGATAGCCGCGGCCCTGAAGGAATTTGCGGGGGTGTTCCAGGCCTAAGGGCCCGGGACTAAACTAGAGGACAGAATATGGCTACTCTAAGAGACATAAAGAGGAAGATCGAAGCTGTCAAGAAGACCTCGCAGATTACGAAGGCAATGAATATGGTCGCCGCATCCAAACTGCGCGGCGCCCAGCAGAATATGGAAAGATTCCACCCCTATGCCAGCAAGTTCAGAGAATTTATTGGCCGTCTTGCCGCAGGGGTGGAGGATACCAGCGCATACTCGTTGCTCACGCCCAAAGAGGAAGTGAAAACGGTTGAGCTTCTGCTTGTCACCGCAGACCGGGGTCTTTGCGGCAGTTTTAATACCAACGTTCTGATGGCGGCCGAAAGGTTCATCCGGGCCAAAAAAGCCGAAGGCGTCGAGGTTAGCCTGATCAACGCCGGAAGGAAGGCCAAGGACTATTTCAGGCGCAGACCGGTGTCAACTCGTGAGAGCTACTCCGGATTGCTCAATAAGGTTGCCTACGAGGATGCCCGTCGGATCGGAGGCTCGCTGATAGAATTGTTTGAAACCGGCGGGGCCGATGAGGTCTACATTCTGTACAGCCATTTCATCAATATAGTCAAACAGCAGCCCTCGCTTGTGAGGCTTCTGCCTATCACGCCGGCAGCCCAGGAGGAAGGGGCCAAGGGTTTCGAGTACCTCTTCGAACCTTCTCATCAGGCGCTGTTGACCGATCTGCTGCCCAACTATATTTATGTTCAGGTTCTCGAAAGTCTGTACCAGGTTTCCGTGGGCGAACATGCCGCGCGTATGGCCGCCATGGAGAACGCCACAAACAACTGCAAGGAACTGGTAAAGACCCTGACCCTTACATACAACAAGGCCAGGCAGGCGGGTATCACCAAGGAACTCATGGATATAGTTGGCGGCGCTGAGGCCCTCAAGAAATAAGCTCAAGGAGGATATAGACCCATGAACATGGGGAAAATCGTTCAGGTTATCGGAAACGTTGTGGACGTCGAATTTGAAGAGGGAAAACTTCCCGCACTTCTGACGGCCCTGTTTGTATCTAACCCGGGTCTTAGCGCGGAGGAAGACAATCTCGTCCTCGAAGTGGCCCAACATCTTGGCGATAACGTCGTACGCACCGTCGGGATGGATCTTACCGACGGTCTGGTGCGCGGCATGCCCGTAAAAGATTCCGGCAGTCCTATCATGATGCCGGTTGGCAAGGCCGTTCTGGGCCGCGTCTTAAACGTCGTGGGCCGCACCGTGGACGGTCTTGGCCCCATCAAGACCGACACCTACATGCCGATTCACCGTCCGGCTCCTTCCTTTACCGAGCAGGATACCTCGGTTAAGGTTCTGGAGACCGGAGTCAAGGTTATCGACCTGCTGGTTCCCTTTCCCCGCGGCGGTAAGATGGGCATGTTCGGGGGCGCCGGTGTTGGTAAGACGGTCGTTATGATGGAGATGATCCATAACATCGCCATGCAGCACGGCGGTATTTCGGTTTTCGCCGGGGTGGGCGAGCGTACCCGTGAAGGTAACGACCTTTACCATGAAATGAAGGACTCGGGCGTTCTTCCTCGTGCCGGCCTGGTTTACGGTCAGATGACCGAGCCTCCGGGAGCGCGCGCGCGGGTCGCCATTTCGGCCCTTACGGTTGCCGAGTATTTCCGTGACATCGAAGGACAGGACGTTTTGCTGTTCGTCGACAACATTTTCCGCTTCACCCAGGCCGGCGCCGAAGTTTCCGCTCTGCTCGGTCGTATGCCTTCGGCGGTTGGTTATCAGCCCACCCTGGGTACCGACCTTGGCGCCCTGCAGGAACGTATTACCTCGACCAACAAGGGCTCGATCACCTCGGTGCAGTGCGTATACGTACCCGCCGACGACTTGACCGACCCCGCCCCGGCCACCACCTTCGCACATCTCGACGGTACGGTTGTTCTTTCCCGTCAGATTGCGGAACTTGGTATCTATCCCGCAGTCGATCCTCTGGACTCGACCTCGCGTATTCTTGATCCCAATGTTCTGGGGCTCGATCATTACAACACGGCCCGCGAAGTACAGGTTATCCTCCAGAAATACAAAGACCTGCAGGATATCATCGCCATCCTTGGTATGGACGAGTTGTCGGATGAAGACAAACTCACCGTCGCCAGGGCCCGGAAGATGCAACGCTTCCTGTCTCAGCCGTTCCATGTGGCTGAAACCTTTACCGGTGTTGCCGGCAAGTACGTTAAAATGGAAGACACCATCCGGGGCTTCAAGGAAATCTGCGAAGGCAAACACGACGATATTCCGGAGCAGGCTTTCTACATGGTTGGCTCCATCGATGAGGCTGTTGAGAGAGCCAGGCAGATGGCGCAGGCCGCCTGAGAAGAGTAATCCTGGAAGGGGGGTTCTGTTGGAGCGGGCAACTGCTCGGGCTCCCCTTCCATGGTCGCTGATAATGACGGAATTCTTTCCAGGCGGTAAGTTAGCCTGACATAAGAAGATGGTGAGAGTATGGCCGATAAAATTTTCCTGGAGATCGTTACGCCGGAGAAAAAAGTGCTGAGCGAAACGGTCGACATTGTTGTTGCGCCTGGAGAGATGGGGGAATTCGGCGTTCTTCCCGGCCACATTCCTTTTCTTGCCAAGCTCAAGGTCGGAGAACTAAAGTATCGTGTGGGCGGCGCCATGCAGCATGTTGCTATTATGGGTGGGTATGCGGAGGTCCTGAATAATCAGGTTACCATACTTGCCACTGCTGCCGAGGCGGCGGTCGATATCGACCTTATTCGGGCGAAGGCGGCACGGGAAAGAGCTGAAAGGCGACTTGCCGATTCCAGGGACAAGTTTGAGTTCGTGCGTGCCCAGGCTGCTTTGCAAAGAGCTTTGGCGCGAATGAGGATAGCTGAAAGACAGTAGTCTGTCTGGTTATAGTTCAAGGCCTCCCGGTCTCCCGGGGGGCCTTTTTTTCTCTCCTGCCCCGCCTTTTGCTTCGGGTTCTTTCAGATCCCCTCGCGGTATAGGTTTGCCGACCGCTCTTACGATAATCAAACTTGACTATCCATTGGTTTTTTGGCTAAAATGTAAATCGAGAGAGGATATGGAATCTATCCCTGATGCTTGCCGGCATTTATTTGCAGGGCCTCCAAAAGGGGTGCTTAGTTGTTGCTGCTTATCGAGCCCTTCGGCCGGCCGGCGTCGCACTTGGTGATTTGACCGTTCGAAGGGTGAAAAGGTGAGATCGGCTCTACCGGTCATCCATTACCGAATTATTCGGCGGTAATACTTGGTTTTTGATTACGGTTCGTGTTTTTTCGAACCGAAAGAATAAATCGTTAATGTTCGGTTTGCCCCTGCTGTGTTTGTGATTGGCAGAATGTTTCTGAGCCAACATAAAATGAACGGGTGCCCTGCCTGGCTCCGGTGTGCATGTCAGCTTCGGCTGAAAGCCTGAAGGAGTCATAGGGCGCCCACCTGAACCTTAAGGTTCAAGACCACCTGTCGACACGGCATAATGCGGGGGCAATGCCTTTCTTATCCTTTCCTCCGCGCTTCCCGGTTCCTTTGGGCGGCCTGATGACGGTCTTCTGTCCTCCGGCGTCTATCCCTGTTTATTCTCTCTATTGTCGCGTCTGTAACCGACGTCTCCGGCAATGACGGAGAAGTACGCCGACGGCCATAGCCCTACCGGCGATTTCGGCATTGTTTGCGTGGTGTTGTTAAGCGTCCCTGCGGGTTTTTATCCTGAAAGGATATCTAATTAATGAATTCTGTGTTCGAGACATTCGCATTTTTTGTCATATTCTCGGGTGGCGCTGCCGCAGGGTACTTTGGCAGATTTCTGTGGCTTGAAAAAAAGCGGCGCGAGTTCGAAGCCGATGCCAGGAATCTGGTGGCCGAGTCCAAGAAAGAAGCTGAAACCATCAAAAAAGAGGCGATTTTGCAAGCCAAGGACTCCGTCTTGCAAATGAAACTCGAATTCGAACGGGAATCGAAAGAAGGCCGAAAGGAGTTTCAGAACCTCGAGAAGCGAATTCTGCAAAAGGAAGAAAATCTAGATCGCAAGGCTGAGGGTTTGGAAAGAAGGGATGCTGCGCTGGGAAAGCGCGAAAAGCAGTTGGCCCAGCAGGAAAAAGACCTGGTCTATCGCGAAAAGGAATTGGACTCCATAATCAAAGAGGAAAGGGAGCGGCTGGAAAACATCTCGGGAATGTCGGCCCAGGAAGCCAAAGAGATGCTGCTGCGCTCCATAGAGAATGAGGCTCGCCACGACGCCGCCTTGCTGGTCAAAAAGATCGAAACCGAGGCGAAGGAAGCCGGTGACAGGAAGGCCAAGGACATCATATCGCTTGCCATTCAAAGATACTCGGGCGATTACGTGGCGGAGAAAACCGTGTCGGTTGTGACCCTTCCCAACGAAGAAATGAAGGGGCGCATCATAGGAAGGGAAGGCCGGAACATCCGGGCCATAGAGGCCTCGACCGGCGTGGACTTGATCATCGACGACACCCCGGAAGCGGTCATACTTTCCGGATTTAACCCGGTGCGTCGCGAAGTGGCCAGGATTGCGCTGGAAAGGCTGATATCCGACGGCAGGATTCACCCGGCGCGCATTGAAGAAATCGTGGAAAAAGTCAGCGCGGAAATCGAGACATCGATAAGGGAGGCCGGCGAGCAGGCGGCCTTCGACGTTGGTGTGCACGGAATCAATCCGGAGCTGATAAAGCTGATCGGAAAGCTGAAATTTCGTACGAGTTACGCCCAAAACGTTTTGCAGCATTCCAGGGAGGTCTCCTTCCTTTGCGGCATAATGGCGGCCGAACTGGGGTTGAACGAAAAGCAGGCGCGCAGGGCCGGGCTTTTACACGATATCGGCAAGGCCGTGGACCACGAAATGGAAGGTCCCCATGCGGCCATAGGGGCCGATCTGGCTAGGAGATACGGCGAAAGCCATGCGGTTGTCCACGCCATCGCCGCCCACCACGAGGACATTCCGGCCGAGGACGTGGTGGCTACCCTGGTTCAGGCCGCCGATGCCCTGTCGGGCGCGCGTCCGGGCGCCCGCAAAGAACTCCTGGAGACCTATGTCCGACGATTGGAAGACTTGGAGCGTATTGCGGGTTCCTTTAACGGGATCACCAAGGCTTACGCCATTCAGGCCGGCAGGGAACTGAGAATAACCGTTGAAAGCAATGTGGTTGGCGACGCCGACGTGGTGCTTCTCAGTCGCGACATCGCCAAGAAGATAGAGAGCGAACTGACCTATCCCGGCCAGATCAAAGTTACGGTGATCCGGGAAACCCGGGCTGTTGACTACGCTAAATGATCCTTCACATTTAAGATGAATGCGAGATTGTTCACGTGAGCGATGTTTTCGATATCCTGAAGGAACGCGGGTTTGTGGCCCAGGCCACAGACATTGACGAACTCAAGCTCTATCTGTCCAAGCCCTCCTCGTGCTACATCGGGTTCGATCCCACGGCCGACAGCCTGCACGTTGGAAGTCTCGTTCCCATTATGGCCCTTGCCCATATGCAAAGGGCCGGGCATCGACCGATAGTTGTGGTCGGGGGAGGCACCGGTCTTGTGGGAGACCCCAGCGGCAAGACCGAAATGCGGCAAATGTTGACCCTCGAAAAGATCCGGGAAAATGTCGAGGCCTTAAAGGTCCAACTGTCTCGCTTCCTGGACTTTGGCGACAGTAAGGCGCTTATGGTCAACAACGCCGACTGGCTGGTGGATCTGCGCTACATCGATTTTTTGCGCGATATCGGCAAACACTTCAGCGTCAACCGGATGCTTGCCGCCGAAAGCTACAAGATTCGCCTGGAAACCGGCCTCAATTTCATCGAGTTCAATTACATGCTCCTCCAGTCGTATGATTTCTACCATCTGGCCAAAGCCTGCGACTGTTGTCTGCAGATGGGCGGCGACGACCAGTGGTGAAATATCGTGGCTGGAATCGACCTGATACGGAAAAAACTCCAAAAGTCCGCCCATTGTATCACGTTTCCGCTTCTCACCACGGCTTCGGGAGCCAAGATGGGCAAGACCGCCGCGGGCGCCGTGTGGCTTAGCGCCCGGAGAACCGACCCTTTCGATTTCTACCAGTTCTGGGTAAACACCGATGACCGGGACGTGGAGCGATTCCTCAAGCTCTACACCTTCCTTCCCATGACCGAAATAGCCGCCGTGAGCAGTCTGGAAGGCCGGGATCTCAATGCCTGCAAATCCATCCTGGCTTTCGAGGTGACGAAGGGCGTGCACGGCTGGCAGGCCGCGCTTTCGGCCATCGAGGCGGCCTCGTCGGTTTTCGGCGAAAGGCGCATCGACCCCGAGCTTCTTGCTTCCAGCGACATCCCCAGGATATCGGGAGAAAAGGCCGATGCCGTTCCCGCCACCATTTTCCCCAAAGAGCGGTTGGAAGCCGGCATTGCCGCCTTTGAACTTTTCGCCGAAACCGAGCTCTGCGACTCCAAAAGCGCAGCCCGCCGCCTGATCAAGCAGGGTGGGGCCTACGTCAACGAGGAGCGGGTGAGTGACATGGATTTTCGGATCGACCTTTCGCACCTGAGAGATGGCGGGATTTTGCTCAAGGCCGGAAAGAAAAAGGTCCATCGCATAAAGGTCGATGGAGGAGTCGTTTAGCCCCCCTGGCCGACGCACCTGAAGGCAAACTCCCGGTTCTCCTGATGGAAATCAGCAGCGGCTCGTTCTTTCCGCTGTGGCCCGAAGAAGATGGACTTCAGGCCACAACCACACGATGGCAGTCGCATTGCGGAGGTCGGCTCCCCGCATCCGCTCTTTCCTCCCTTGCCTGGTCCAGGAAACGGAAAAGGTCCGCCGCTTCCGGTTCGCGCTTGGTCCTGGCGGCATGCTCGCGAACCAGGGGAAGGATCTCCCGGGCCCGGTCCGCGTCGATGCTCTCCCCCTGCTGGCGGTAGGCCCAGATGAGCGCCGCGGCGCCCGAGTGTTTTCCCACCACCAGGCGGTTGCTACGGCCGAATTCTTTTGGGTCGATGTTCTGGTAATTGGCCGGATCGCGTAGAATTCCGCTCACGTGGATACCGGACTCATGCGTAAAAATCGCCTCCCCGACAATCGACTTGTTGACCGGAACGGGTCTGCCGGATGCCTTTGCGACCAGTTCCGAGACTCCGGGGAGAAGGCGGGAAGAGACCCCGGTGTCGATGGAGTAAAGTTGGCGCACCGCCACCACCACCTCTTCCAGGGGGGCGTTGCCGGCCCGCTCGCCAAGGCCGTTGACCGTTGTACTGGCATGGGTGGCGCCCGCCCGTATGGCCGCCAGGGTGTTGGCCGTGGCCAAACCCAGATCGTTGTGAGCATGGATTTCCAACTGCAGAGTAGTGGCGTGCCGAAGTCGCCTGAAAACCTCGAAGGTGGAAAACGGGTCCAGTAGCCCCATTGTATCGGCGAACCGAAACCGCATCGCCCCGGCCAGTTGGGCCGCAACCACCACGCGGGTCAGAAATTCGGGGTCGGCTCTCGAACTGTCCTCCCCCCCCACACATACGTCGAACCCCATGGCTCTCGCCTTGCGGGTCAACGAGGAGATCTGGTTCAACACCCAGGCCCTGTCACGTCCCAACTTGGACCTGATCTGCTGGTCCGAAACGCAAATGGAGAGGTTGACCGTTTTGACTCCGCAGGCGCCCGCGGCCACGAGGTCCTCCTCCAGCATCCTGCACCAGACAATGAGACGGGCTTTGAGCCCCAGGGCCGCGATGGCCCGGATTTCGACCTGCTCCTGCCTGCCCATCGCCGGAATACCCACTTCCAGCTCGCTTACCCCCGCCTCATCCAGGCTGTGAGCGATCTCCATTCTTTCCTGAAGCGTAAAGGCGACCCCCGCGGTCTGCTCACCGTCCCTCAGGGTCGTATCGTTTATGGTAACTGTCGGGGCGACAAGGTTATCGACCATCATTTTCTCCTTCTGGCGGTGACATGCCAAGGACTAATTTGCAAACAGCATGCCAGCTCTTGATTGCGGGCCCATGGCTTTCCGGGGACGTGCCTTGCGCCCGGCCCGGGCCATGAGATTCAGTTGATGGTTGGCTGGCAAGCAGCCCCGCCGCGACGGTCGATGAGGGGAGAAACGGGGTGACGGAAATGTGCGTTTTGGTACAAATGGCCGGCGGTTTTCATGTCTTTATACATTTATGTGCGCAGCGCCATCTGGTGGCGGAGATACGCAAGACCATTATTAATCACCGAACATGGAAGGGGTATGAAAACACCGGCCTGAAGCCAAAAATATGTCCGATGACCTGCGCATGCCCTGGTGGTCAGGCGCGCTCATCCCGTCATTCCGGCATTTTTTCAGCCGCAATGCAGCTCTTTTTCCCTTTCTGATGGGTATGCTGTATCATTTCCATTCTGCTGTCTCACTGGCAATGGCCCATGGACCCATGACTCCAAGAAGGTCGGACGATGAACCATACGCTACGTTCAAAGACAAAAACGCAAGAATTCACAATCGACTTATTCCGGACTGAGGATGCTCCAGGTATTGCCCGGCTCTTTCGCGAAACCTATGGAGAAGGATACCCGATCAAGACGTACTACTTGCCCGACCGGTTGATCGAAGAAAATGGGGCAGGTCGCATCATCTCCTGGGTTGCGCGGGTCCACTCGGGTGAAGTTATCGCCCACGATGCCCTGGTTCTCCTCGATCCCGACTCTCATCTTTATGAAAATGCCGCCGGAGCGGTGCTGCCCGCTTTTCGCGGCCGGGGCATCTTCCCTCCTTTGTTCAAGGATTGCGTATTCAAAAGCTCCGAACGTTGCCGGGTGGATGGGGTTGTAGGCGAGCCCGTGTGCAACCATACGCATTTACAGAAGATGTGTCGGGAGCTTGGTTTCAGGGAATCGGGACTCGAGATCGATCTGATGCCGGAGGCGGCCTATGTCAGTCAACCGGAAGGGTCTAATCGGGTTTCCGTGCTGATGGGTTTCTTCATGCTCAAATCCGGCTCTCTTGCGGTCAATATACCTGTTACCTACAGAGACGAGTTGGAGTACATCTATTTGGGTTTGGGTCTCGAGCGTACTTTCGAGCTTTCGCGCGAAGGGTTGCCGAGTGAGGGAACCACACTTGGCACGATGGAGACGTTCGAGTTCGCGCAAGTCGCGCGGATAAGGATTGATCGAATCGGAGCGGATTTCGAGGCTTTTGTGGCCCGCTTGGAAAGGGGGGCGCGAGAAAATAGTGCTGGCATCTTTCAGGTTTGGCTTCCGCTTGCTTCATCCTTTATATCGGCGGCAACCGACGCTCTGCGTGCCAACGGCTATTTCCTGGGCGGCATCCTGCCCGGTTTACGGAACGGAGATTGCCTGCTCATGCAGAAAGCCACTCTGGAACCTGACTGGGAACGCATTTTACTCTACTCTGAGCGCGCCCTGAAAATTGGAGAGATGATCAGGCGCGACTGGCAGCACGTGCGCCAGGAGCCTTAAAAGTTGCTCCCTCTCAGAATGCGCGGAACCTGCCGGTGTCCCGGTCGCGGGCCGCAAGCCCGCGTGCCGGACCCCGTGGGGGGGGCGCGGGGGGCGCATCTCCCCCCTAGAGGAAAAAGCAGCATAATGTAAATGGAATGTACCGGTGGGTGCTAATTGTCCCGGAAAGCGTTCTACCCTGTGCTGAAGGACGCCTGATATTGGTCTTTGGCCGTGCCGGAAACATCTCGGAAAAGGTGTTCGGGCCGCGGTCCTGCTGGTCCGTCAGGATGGACATGACTTCTAAGACCATCGGTATTGGCTATTTAAGTAAACGTTTTCATGCCGTCATGCGGAGATCGTGCGTCAGGTTCCCCGGCCAGGCCAGTCGGCAGGGGAACCTGAAAAAATAGAAATCCGGGGCGGCCGGTAAAGAAGATCAATGGCTGTTGGAAGGAATCGCTTCAAATCCGCTGTCGTTAACTTCCCACTTCTTGTCTTTATCGAAATATTGCCATTTCTGGGTAATGGAAGCCGTCTTGACGGTGGGGCATTCTGTTCGCCAGTACTGAACGGTCAAAATCAGAGTAGCGTGCTTTTTCTCCTTATCCAATTTCATATCTTTCAATTCAAATTGCGCGAGGCGCAGACCCTTTTTGAACCTGTCCACTTCGGACCAGAAAGCATCTTTATACTCCCGGCTCACAAAGCCCGCCGCCTGATTGTATTCCTCGAATATGAGAGCATTGTTAAAGGTAGTGTACGTGTTCACGAAATCTTTATTTAAATGTGCAGTCTGTTGGGTGGTGGCCGAAACCAGCAACGTCCCTCCACAGGCTGCCTCACCGATCAAAAGCGGTGTGCAGGAAACCGAGGACAATAGGAGCAACAGCATTGCCAAAAAAACAAGAGGCAGTGAGCCGGGGATTTCATACTTTCGCATTATGCCTCCGAATCAGATTTTTGTCCGGGATTGTTGAAGGAAAGAGTTCTGTTGAACCGAAAGCTGCAGAAACTATACGATTTTTGGCCCGAAGCCGCAAGTCTTATACGTAGTGGCGATGAAGAAGCGTCAAAGCGAAGGGCAAAAGAGCGGAGGGTGGGTGGACAACAGTTCCCCGCACTTTTAGCCCTTGACTTGGTGTTGGTCAGGCCGCAAGAGGCGAATCCGATTTCGAACATGCCGTGTGGCGGCTACGGCCTCTCCGCTCCGCAGGGTTGTCTCCCCTCTTTTATCCAGGAGTAGATCTTCTCGCCCACTTCCGGGGGGCCACCGCATTTACGGTCACCCTTACGTTCGTAACCTTTAGAGCCGCCAACTCCTCCACGAAGGAAATCAGGTTCAACCCGTTAGTGGCCGGGCAAAACAGGATGTCCGGAAATTTCACCCTCGCCATTCGAAGGGTTTCAAGAATCTGGTGGAGAAAGGAACTCCGGGTCCGGCATGGCGCACCACCGGAATGCGGGGCTCTTTTACCACTACCCGTCTCTGAAGTACCCTTTGGCGGCAATCGTGCGCGCAGCTACGAAGAAGCGCCGCGCTGCTTGCCGGCAGCAGACAGAGTCGCCAGGTCCCGGTCCGGGGGGGGCAGTGTGCGGAAAGCACATTGACAGGAAGTGTCCTGAAGGGGTGAAGGAGTGGGTGAATGGGCGTAAACCGATCGAGCCCCCCCAAGTGCCCGGGATGATGGAGTTTTTATTTTTCCCATTTTTTGTGTTGACGGGGGGAGCCCGTTGTTATAGATATGCACCTGCCTTCGGGCGGAAAGCAAAAGGGTAGCGCGACAATCCTTGGTGTAAAGGCAGTTTGAAAGTGGTCCTTTCCTCGGAATTACCCTGGTTTTAAGCCCCCGACACAGTGGGTGGAACATCCGACGGAGTCGGGGCGAGAAAAAGGGGTTTTGGAAAGGGTTCACTTTTTTTATTGACAAGCAAAAGGGTTGTGGTAATATCCGAAAATTCGCTTCCGGTTGGAGACGAAAGAAGTAAAAAAGAAGTAAGAAGCCTTCGGGCGGCAAGGGTAAGTGACACAGTCCCTGGTAAAACGG
>JARLHP010000186.1 GCA_031292195.1 Syntrophobacteraceae bacterium | reverse complement strand
TTTTCTGGGCCATATCGCTATCCTCCCTTGGTTTGCTGCGCTGACAGCTTTGGTTGGATGGCATATGGCCTAAAATCGCGGGGTCCGCAAGTGTTTCATCTCTCGTTGTGCCCACGGGGCATGGATCGTTAGCGTGAGAACAGATTCACCGTTCCCCCCCCCCAGGGACCCCTGAAACCACCAATAGTCCGTGGTTCGGGCCTGGCAATCCCGGCCGGCGGTCCCACCGCAGCTTTTTGCTGGCGTAATTTCCTAAATTCTGTCATATCGATTGCCGATTGGAGGATTGAAACTGTGAGTAAAATCGAAATTTCCGAGGTGAAATTAACCGAGGAGGAAATACAGGCCGCAGTGGATGTCCTGCGGTCCGGAAACCTTCGCCAGAATGGCCAGTGCGACGCTTTCGAGCGGGAATTTGCCTCCATGGTGGGAGCCGACCACGCTCTTACCTGCGCCAACGGTACGGCTTCCCTTCATTTGGCCTACATGTCCTTTTTAAAGCCCGGCGACGAGGTCCTGGTGCCTTCGTTCACCTTTCTGGCTACCGGTTCGATGGTTGCCATGAGCGGCGGACGGCCGGTTTTTTGTGACATCGACCCGCAAACTCTTCTGATCGATCTGGGGGATGCCGAAAAGCGCGTTACCGAGCGTACACGGGCTATCGCCCCGGTTCATCTCTTTGGAAATCCGGTTGATGCGGACGCAGTGGCTGAGTTCGCCGCCCGGCACAACCTGATCGTGGTTTGGGATGCCGCCCAGGCCCATGGAGCCTCCTGGGCAAATCGGGATGTCGGATCCTTCGGCGATTTTGTGTGCTACTCATTTTATCCCTCGAAGAACATGTTCGTAGGCGAAGGAGGGATGATTTGCACCAACAACCCGGAGTATGATCAGAAGATGCGTCTGCTGCGCAGCCACGGAGAGTCCGGCAAGTACCTGCATACCGTTCTTGGCTTCAACTACCGGATGACTGACGTCGAAGCCGCCATCGGGCGCAGGCAACTCCTCAGGCTCGATCAGATGCTGGCCAGAAGGAGAGCCAATGCGCAGGTCCTGTCGGCCGGTCTGGAGTCCATACCGGGCCTCAGAGCGCAGAAAACGACCCGGCAAGGCGTTCATGCCTGGCATCAGTATTGCCTTGTGGTCGATGGGGATCAATTCGGCTGCAGCCGTGATGGTTTGGCTGAAAGGCTGAAGCAAAGAGGCGTGGGGAGCGGTGTGCACTATCCGCGCGGTTTGCACCAACAGCCGGTTTTTGAACAGCTCTATGGCCCTTTGAGCCTTCCTGTTACCGAGAAGACGGCCGAAACGATCCTGGCCTTGCCAGTCCACCACGGCTTGACGGTCGATGACGCCAGGGCTGTCGTGGAAGCGGTCAGGCAATGCCGTGGCTGAGAACTGCCGGTCATGACCGGGAAGTGAAAATACGCTGCAGGAAAGAAGTTTTTTCCGGCTTCACCAGTGGGGGCGCCAACTCGGGCACATTACCGGACAGCAGCTGTTCGGGGTTCTCACAAAAGATTTTGCGCGCCTCCTCTTTGCCCACAACCGACTCGACCACAGCTCGCGCTCCCGAGAGCACAGGACTTCTTCTGGAAGGGCCGTGAGCATCGGAACCCACCAGGTGGACCATTCGGCGTTTGAGCAGTTGAATGGTAAAATCGCGGACGCGACGACCATGCCCGCCTTCCAGGGCGCAAGCGGTGACCTGGACCATGACGCCCATCTGAATCCATTTCAACAGGCGGGACAGATCCTTCATCAGGTAGGCGTTTCTCTCCGGGTGCCCCAGAACTATGTCGATACCTTCCGACTGAATGCTCCAGACGAACCTGCCGAAATTGGGCGGAATCATATCGACAGGCATTTCAATAAGAGCCACACACTGGTTGTCGTTGACGGTCAAAAACTTATTTGCTTTCATTCCTTTCGCCAGGTCCGAGTCTATGGCCATCTCGGAACCCGGGTAGAGTTGGAGCGGGATGGCCGCCTGCACCAGCCTGGTGCGCAGTTGTTCCACCGAGGCCATGACCGTTGCACGGTTGTTGTCCGGGTAAACCGGGGAAAGATGCGGGGTGCACACAATCCCCGCTACGCCGTCCTCGACGGCAATTCTTGCCATCTCCACGCTTTCGGCCCAGTCTGCGGCTCCATCGTCGAGATACGGCAGTATATGGCAATGAAAATCGATCACCTTTTCTGAACCATTATCCATCTAAAAACTTTCCAAAGGCATGAAAAAGCTTTTGCCCACCACACCTGAACCCGCAACCGAAGCGCGGCGGAGGAGCAAAGCGTGGTGCGTATCCTCGCACCCCTCATCCCGGGAAACCGAGCTTACCGGATAGAGGCTTCACCGAAACCAACTTTGCATTTTAACATTCAAGTTCGAATTCGTCATTAATAACAACATCGGCGCCCAATTATCTCCGCGGGGGAGCCAAACAGATCATTTGACACCTTTTGAAAATTAGTAGTAGAAGCGTTCTCATTAATGAGCGAACGCAATTGGGTGTGAAAGAAGCTCGAGGAGGCGACCGTTTTTGCTTATAATAGTGCGGGAGTCGACGCCCTGCCCGGCCTTCAGCGGATAAAACCTTTTATTCTCAGGGTCTTGGACGAAATAATGCTTTTTATTTACAGCCTGGTTTTCAGCCTATGGATAGCGGTAATGATGCCGGTTTTTCTCTACAGGGCGTTGCGCCATGGGAAGTATACGCAGGGAATGACCCAACGGTTGGGCAATCTGCCCGCCGGCCTGCGTTCAAACGGACGGCCGACTATCTGGTTCCATTCCTGTTCGGTGGGGGAGACCCTTAGCATCGAGCCTCTGGTAAAAGAGCTTCATCACCGTTTCCCCGAAGCACGCCTGGTTTTCTCCACGGTAACCAAGACCGGCCAGGCCATAGCACGGCAGCGTTTTTCGACTTATGGCCCCGACAATACTTTCTATTTCCCCTTCGATCTGGGACTGATCTGCGGTCGTTTTCTGCAATTTATTCGGCCAACGCTCATCGTGATCACCGATACTGAAATCTGGCCGAACCTGTTGCGCCAGGCTCACAAACGCTCTATTCCCGTCGTCATGGCAAACGGCCGTATTTCGCTCAAGTCCGCCCGGTTATACCGCCTGGTGCGCCCCTTGATGAAAAGGGTATTCGACGGCTATGCCGCTTTTCTTATGCAGTCCGAAGACGACGCCCGGCGTATTCGAGCTATCGGCGCTCCTGCCGGCAGGGTGATCGTGAGCGGCAACATGAAGTATGATAAGGGACCGGCTGAAGGGGAACAAAGAGAGGAGATCGGTCGGTCGTTGGACGAACCGCTTGGCCTTTCGGCCGGCGATGGCCACCTCATAGTGGCGGGCAGCACGCATGAAGGCGAAGAGCAGGTGCTTTTCGAGGTGTTGCGCAGGGTGAGGATGGCGCCTGGTCTGGGAAAAACAAGGCTTCTTCTGGCGCCAAGGCATCCGGAAAGGTTCAATGGCGTAGCAGAACTGGCTTCCCGCGCCGGTTTCACAGTAAGAAGGCGTTCCGCCCCAAACGGAGCGGTTGGGGAACCGGAGGTATTGCTGCTCGATTCAATCGGGGAACTCGCCGCGGCATACCGTTTTGCGACCATCGCATTTGTGGGCGGAACCCTGATTGCCCACGGAGGTCAGAACATCCTGGAGCCGGCCTGGCATGCCAGGCCGATCGTGATCGGGCCTTCCATGGAAAATTTCCGGCAGACCGCCCGGGACTTTGTGTCGCGGGGCGCCGTAATACAAATTCAGGCGGGGATAACCGAGCGGGAAGCGCAGGTCGGGGAACTGACGGAGATATTTACGGGATTGCTGACCGACCAGGAACGACGAAAGGCCATGGGCTGCGCGGCCCGGTCGGTCCTTGAGAGCAACCGGGGCGCCTCGAAGTTCACGGCCGACAGGATCGCGGCCATTTTTGAAGAAGCCGCCAGGGGAGCAAAGGGATAACAGGTTCCCGGCAACTCGTCGCTCTAAGCCCCTTTCATACCGCCTCGCTGTCGATACGCTCCGGAAAATCCGCGAATAATTCGCTTCTTTTCAACTTCCCCCGGGGAGTGAAGAAGTGCATGGTTCCATCGTTGTCACAAAACCAAACCTCTTCTGCGCCTTCAGGCGATTATCATCCCCTGGAACCTGCCCTGTCTAACGGTTGCAGGCGTCATCACGATTTCACCCCATTGGGTGGTCTCGATCTTGAACGGCAGGTCTTTGAGACTCGAATGTTCCATCACTTCGCGCCATTCCATCCGTTACTCCTTCCCGGAGCGGCCAACCCTGCTCTCGAAACGCAAAGTCGGGTCGGCTCTTTTCACCGACCTCCGGCCCGACTCCCCGTTTATCCGGCCAGGGCATTGGCCACGATCTGTTGCGCCTCGCGCACGATGGCCTCCAGGTGGGCTTCGTCCCGGAAGCTCTCCGCGTAAATCTTGTATATATCCTCCGTGCCGGAGGGACGCGCCGCAAACCAACCGCTGGCGCTCACCACTTTCAGCCCGCCGATGGGGGCGTTGTTTCCGGGGGCGTTGGCCAGCCTGGCCGTGATGGGCTCGCCCGCCAGTTCAGACTCCCTTACGGCCTCGGGCGAGAGTTTTGCCAGCTTGGCCTTCTGTTCCGGCGTGGCCGGCGCATCGATGCGCGTGTAGCGGGCCCTGCCGAATTCGGCCTCCAGTGCGAGATAGTGCTCCCCGGGGTCTTTACCCGTTCGGGCGGTTATCTCGGCGGCCAGCAGGTTGGGAATTATCCCGTCCTTGTCCGTTGCCCAGACCGTGCCGTCGGTGCGCAGAAAGGAGGCGCCCGCGGATTCCTCTCCCGCAAAGCCCATGGAGCCGTCCAGAAGTCCGTCCACGAACCACTTGAACCCCACCGGCACTTCCACCAGCTTCCGGTTCATCCGGGCCGCCACCCTGTCGATCATCGCGCTGCTCACGACCGTCTTTCCGACCCCCGCCGTTGCCGGCCACCCGGGACGATTGGCGAAAAGATAGGCTATGGCCGCGGCCAGGTAGTTGTTGGGGGGCAGCAAACCCCGGCTGCGGCTCACGATCCCGTGGCGATCCGCATCCGCGTCGCTGGCAAAAGCTACCGCAAACCGGTCTTTGAGATCGATCATTTTGGCCATGGCGTAACTCGAAGAAGGGTCCATGCGGATTTGGCCGTCCCAATCAACGCTCATGAATCGAAACGTCGGGTCGATGTCGTGATTCACCACCTCGAGGTCGATACCGTAGCGCTCGGCGATGGCGTCATAATAGGCCACGCTGGCGCCCCCCAGGGGATCGACCCCCAGCTGGATACGGCTTTCCGCGATCAGTTTCAGATCCACCACCGAGGCAAGATCGTTCACGTAGGACTCTAAATAATTATGCCTGTGCGTGGTTTGCTCTTTCAGGGCGCGTTCGAACGGGATTCGCGACAAGCCGCGCATTCCGTCGGCAAGAATACCGTTGGCCTGCTGCTCGATCCACTTTGTCACCTCGGTGCCGGCCGGACCGCCGTGGGGCGGATTGTATTTGAAGCCGCCGGAGCGCGGTGGATTGTGGGACGGGGTGACGACTATGCCGTCGGCAAGCCCCCGGCTGCGCCCCCGGTTATAGGTCAGAATGGCATGCGAGACAACCGGGGTGGGCGTGTAACCTTGCGCCGCATCCAGCATGACAGTGACGCCGTTTGCGGCCAGGACCTCCAGGGCGGTGGCCAAGGCCGGCTCGGACAGGGCGTGGGTGTCGACACCCAAAAACAGCGGCCCGTCGATGGAGTGCTGGCGACGGTACAGGCAAATGGCCTGGCTTATGGCCAGGATGTGCGGCTCGTTAAAGGAGTTGTCCAGAGACGACCCCCTGTGCCCGGAGGTGCCGAAGGCCACGCGATGCTCGGGAACCGATGGGTCGGGGCGGTTGACGTAATAGGCGGTGACCAGACGGGGAATGTTGGTCAACATCCACTGTTCGGCGGGTTTGCCGGCATAAGGCGAAATACTCATCTATCCCTCCCTGAAACGGTGTCGGAGCTGGAAGCGGAAAACAGGCTGTCAAGAGTCCTTTATAATAAGATAGGTCCGTGATGCAGGCCAGTCCAAACTCAACCGACAACCATGCCGGCCTGTATTTGATAAGTACCGATCGCGCCTGACTGTAAATCCATCTGCCGGCCTATATGGATCATGAACGACTTCAGGGTTTCAGGGGCAAACCCCGAGATTTCGTCCTCGACGCCGGATTTGTTCGAACAATACTCTATGGTTGACGACCATCGGGGATATCGCGGGGCATTTGAGCCTCTTGCAAAAGTCGACTTTGGGTGAATTTGTCCAATAATCATAATTCCGGCAAACTCTCATGGGCGTCTGCCCTGAGGGGCGTAATATTTGACCTTCAATCCCACACGAAAAGTTCATCGTACGGGACTCGATATTTTTCGAGAATCTTCCTATTTTCATCCTGGAAGCTTATTTTCCGATGGTGCTTTTCCTGATGCTCGCTGTATTGACGTACTGCCGCAAGGGCTGATTCACTCACGGAAAAACCGCCATATCCGTGTTGCCAATGAAAGGAGTGGAATTCCGATCCTTTGGTTGAAAACCACTTAGAGGAGCCCGTCTTCAATTCTCCCGGGCGGTGGTACCCGCCCCCGGCCGATCTGCCCGCAGGCGCAGCCAGTCGGGCGGGTCGGGGCTTGGCAACCCGCCCGCGGCGACACGCCGCCGGGCCATTCCGCTTTCTTTTCGTAGAAGCCGCCATTAATGGCGCCCGGTGTTTTGGGCCCCTCCTCGCCCGTATCGGTAGTTGCGGCGATTACATAGTTTCCCATTTCCTCGCCCGGAATCTGTGTTTTCCATCCGAATGCCCACTCATAGAATTTCACCATTTGGTCCCGCTTCTCATAGGGCAACTCGAAATGAACGACAGGGTCCATACTTTCCCTCCATATCCTTGATGAACTGGCTCGGATGCGGGTAAGAGGCGGCCTGAATTTGCACCTCGCCCGCCTGGTATCCCATGAGAATAAAGTAAGGCGCTAGGAGTAAATATAAACCCGGCAAACAGGTCCGACCGACGGCCGCCGCGGGCGAATCGAAAAGATCATCACGCACTTATACATTTGCGGATAATCGCGCGATCTAATAAAGTCTCAGCTTCCGGCAAAATTCGGCCGTGATGGTTGAAAGTTCCATTTTCCGCCTTTACCGCCATATCGGAGGGCGAGTCAGGTTATTCTTTCGGGAAAAGAGGAGCAGACATGGAAGAAATTCGCTTCAAGGAGATCGTATGTGGTCTGGCAACCTTTGTGGTTTTGACCTCTTATCACCTATTCTGGTACATCCAGACGCGCCGGGCGCCGTTTCGCACCTATCAGGGAGTCGCCAAACACCTGCGGCGCTCCTGGGTGGAGTCTGTGATCGGCGGAAAACGTGACATCCTCTCGGTCCAGACCATTCGCAACTGGATAATGGCCTCCAGCTTTCTCGCCTCCACCGCGATCATTATCGGACTGGGCCTTTTGAGCCTGCTTTTCAGACCAGAGCACATGTCCGAAATTCCCTTTGATTTCACCCGCATTTTTTCCGGGGTAAAGATCCTCTTCAAAGTAAAAACCATGTTCCTGATGCTCCACTTCTTCTTCGCCTTTTTTTTCTTTACGATCTCCATACGTTATCTCAACCAGGTCAATTTCATGATAAACGTGCCCATCGAGTGCGATCCCCTGCTCTCGTCGGATTTTGTCGCAAAAATCCTGGAGACCGGCATGCTGCACTATACGCTTGGGTTGAGAGCTTTTTACCTCTCAGCGGTCGTCGCGCTCTGGCTCTTTGGCCCGATCTGGATGCTCCTGGGCAGTATAGGGCTGGTGGTGGTGCTCTACCAGCTCGATCACTGCTGCACGATGGGTTACCACGCCGCCCAGTGCGAAATTGGGACGAGCAGTGCCGGAGTCGGACAGCGGCAATGAGAGGTTTGCCGCAGGTTTAGCGGACGGGGGAAATCCGTTTTTCCCGATTCCCTTCAGTCGATGGATTACCCCCGGGAGCAACAAACATCATGACACTGGAAGCAGGCCGGTTTCAATCGTGCCCACCATCATGACTTATCTGGTGCCGGGACGAATGGCCCCGGGTAAGCCCGCCTCGCCGGGAGGTCTCACCCCAAAAACCGAAGCGCTGCGAGCGCCGGGGCCTCTTCGCGCGAAAAATGCAAAGAGAATTCGAACCTGGAGAAGGAGCGTCCGCAAGCAAATTGAAAAAAGTCAGAGACACTTTGCCGGCGATTCTCCACTCCGTTCCGCGCATTCCCGATTCACCATTCAGGTTGCTCAATTGCCTCCCTTGGTAGACTTGAAAACGCTGCCGCCATCGGTCCCGGCGTAGATAACGTGAGAATTCCCGGGGTTGATTCCGAGGGAATCGACGTAAAGATTACTAAGACCCGAGTTTACCGCCGTCCAGGTCATGCTCCCGTCCGTGCTCTTGAACACGCCGCCCCCGCCGGTCCCGGCATAGAGGGTCTGTGAATTTGAAGGGTCGATGGCAAGCGTTTTAACGGAGAAGTTGGTTATGTCCGCGCTTGCCTTCGCCCAGTGAGCGCCCCCGTCGGTGCTCTTGAATACGCCCCCGGACAGGCTCCCGGCATAGAGGGTCTGTGAGTTTACAGGATCAACGGCAAGGCAGAGTACATTAATATCCGTCAGACCGGTGTTGGCCACGTTCCAGTGTGCCCCCCCGTCAGTGCTTTCGAGTATGCCGCTGCCGTAGGTGCCGGCATAGAGAGTCTGCGGGTTTGCCGGGTCCAATGCCAGGGCGTTGATGGACAGATTGGACACGCCCAGGTTCAGAGCCTTCCAGGAGGCGCCCCCATCGGTGCTTCTGAACAGGCCTCCTCCGTTGGTGCCGCTATAGACGTAAGCCAAATGTGAAGGATCAACCACGAGAGAAAGGACATCCGAGCCTGCCATGCCCGAGTTCGCCGCCTTCCACGTCGTGCCGCCGTCTGTGCTCTTGAATACTCCGCTGCCCCCGGTACCGGTATAGAGGACCTGCGGATTTGAAGGATCGATTTCAATACAGTTTATGCCCGAATCCGTCAGGCCGGAGTTTGCGGCCGTCCAATTCGCGCCCCCATTGGCGCTTTTGAATATACCGGCGGCCCATGTGCCCGCGTAGACCGTATACGGACTTCGGGGCGCAACGGCAATGGAATAAATTGCGACATTCTTCATGCTCGATGCGACTATCGTCCAGTTCGCACCGCCGTTCGTGCTCTTGAATACACCGCCACCCTCAGTGCCGGCGTAGATTGCCTTCGGACCGCTCGGGGCGATGGCGATGCAATCGATATATTGGTGTGAAGGGCCCACGAGGGTCCAGGCGCTCCCCCCATCGCCGCTTTTGAACAGACCGCGGTTATAGACCGAAGCATAAACGGTATGGGGGTTTGCAGGGTCAAGGGCTACGCAAGGGACGTCTAGACCCGTCGGCCCGGAACTCGCCGTCCAACTCGCCCCTCCATTCACGCTCTTGAACAGCCCGCTCGCCGTCCCGGCATAAATTTTTTGAGGGCTCGTGGGGTCAACGGCCAAAGACCAGACCGGCAGACCCATCCGGCCGGCGCCGAATCCGGTCCAATGCGCTCCGCCGTCTGTGCTCTTTAACACACCGCCGCCGGTTCCGGCATAGACTGTCTGCGGACTGTGCGGGGCGAGGGCTAAAGTCCTGACATCCAGTATCATGCCCGGCGTGACGCATCTCCAATGCGCACCGCCGTCGGTGCTTTTGAACACGCCGCCCCCATCGGTGCCCGCATAAACGGTCTGCGGGCTCGCAGGGTCGATGGCAAGAGCGTAAACCCAGGGAACCGTCAGCCCCGAGTTGGCTGGAGCCCAATTGGCCCCGCCGTTGGTGCTCTTGAGTACGGCGTGGCCATCGTTATGCTCCGCGGCATAGAGGATGTTGGGATTGGAAGGATCCACAGCAAGGGCTGCAATATTCATCGTAGTCAGGCCGGAACTCTTCCAACTCGTACCACCGTTGGTGCTCTTGTATACCCCGCCCCGCCTGGTCCCTGCATAAATGGTTCGCGGGCTGTGAGGATCGAAGGTTAGGCAGTTTATGGAGCCTCCGGTCGGGCCCAGAGCGCTCCAGCCCGCATGCGCCGCGGGCGCCGAGGCTAAACAAAAGACGTTGAGGGTTAGGATGAAAACCAATCTGAAACCCGCTCGCAACCACTCTGGAACTTTCCTCATGATGCCCTCCCGGTTGATTTGATACTGGAATCTCACGCCGAAAAAAGAATCGGGAGCCCATCATAATGGGAAAAAAAATGAATTTTGGGTGGAATGGGCAAAACTTACACTTCCAGACTCCACCGGCTCGATTTTCCCCCATTTCCCACCGGAGAGGCTTTGTTGACTTCTTTCCAGTTATTCCATTACTTGCCGACCACATTGAAAATGAGTGGAGGGAGGAGACCGGATTGATTTGGAACCATTCTTAAACCCTCATTGCCACTTTTGGTCGAGAGGACTCGCGGCCGTGCCGCTGCAGAAACCTTCTGCCAAGAGCCGGCACGGCTCTTCGTCCACCAGGCAGTTGCAACCGGCTCATTTAAATTTATTGAAATCCACCCCACGCCGGCGTCCTCGCTCTTCCAGCCAGGCATCCTCGTCTTTGGGGGTAATACTCAGCTCTTCCGGCTTCTTGGGAACCATCGTCACTGCCTCCGCGGGACACTTTGTCGCACACAGACCGCAGCCGATGCACCTCTCCGTGATAACGGCATAGAACTCGTCGCCTCTTTGTATGGCGTTGACCTGGCAGCGCTCGTCCGCGCAAATCCCGCAAGCCGTACACAGCTCCGGGTCGATTTTGGCGTAGTAATGGGAATTGACCACGTTGGGTATTCCCGGGACCGCCGGCCGCAACTGTCCGCAACAGCACCCGCAGCAGTTGCAGATAAACCACGGGCCGTTTTCCACATTGCCGGTCAGATGGACCAGCCCGGCGTCCTCGGCCTGCCGTAACACTTCGCAGGCTTCTTCTCTGGTTATGACCAAACCGCCCGTCGAACTGCTTTCCAGCACACCGGGCATGGTGTCCATAATCAGACATACTTCAGTGGGTTTGCTGCAGGGCTTGCCCAGGAGCCCCCGCCTCTTTTTGCAAATGCACTCGGTCAGCTTAAAGGATCGGGCCTTTTCAATGAGATCGGACACCTGGTTGTAAGTCAGCGCCTCCTGGCTTGCGGGAATCGCCTCTTCAATGGGAATGACCTGCGTGATGTGAGGCCTGAAACCGATCAACACCGGTCCCAGGTGCTGGCGATACTCGTCAACCATTGCGGCGAATTCACGGTCCATGCGGTTGACCTGAAACTCATAGATCCCCACCAGCCAGGGCATCATTTTAAAGGTCCAGACACCGTCCAGCTGATAGGCCCACAGCTCTCCCCGTTGCCCCATGGACAGCAGCTTTTGTTCCAGGCCTTCCAACGGCCGCCCGGTGCGCTTGGCAATCTGGGCCGAGGTCTCGGGCGTCTGAGATCGCAAAAAAGCTCCGCCTCCTCGGGTTCAAAAATCTTTTTCAGGATCCTGATCTCGATTCCCGACTCGGTCGCGGTAAAGCCGTTGGGTAAAGTATCGAGACCTGGCCAGCCTGTAGTACACCTCGTCACTCATGATCACGCCCCTTCATTATGGGCCGAATTCCAGCCCGAACGGTTGGATTCGACGATTGCCCGTGGACTTCGACGCTCTCTCAAGAACGGCGCCTCGGCCGCCCCCCCCTTTGAGGCCCCGGAAAGACATGGTCTTCCGGGACCCGGACTCTGACTGCCCTGGACCCCGATAGGCGGGGGACTTTCTGGCCGCTTCGTCCATTTCTTCCGCGGTCAGAAGAACCGTCGTCCGGCCTGTGACCAGCCCACTGGACCAGACCGTCAGGGCCAGTGAGGACAGGGTCACGTTGTCCGGCACATCGGCGATGACGATGATATCGTTTTCCCCGAAAGCGTAGTAGCAACACTCCATGACCGCGCCAACCGATCTGAATGCCGTGTCCAGGCCATCACGCCTGCTCGATCCCCCCTCTTTGAGAATCCCTTTCAAACCGGCGGGACAGATTTACTCCCTGCCGGGCGTGAACCAGGGCTTTTTCCTGCTTGCCAAGACACAGGTGGGCCATGGCCAACGCCGCATGAATGCTACCCAACCATAAGACCACTCCCAGATCGAGCTGGAAGGCAAACCCCTCTTCCATGTACCGGAGCGCCTTTTCCGGCTGCCCCAGCAAAAGGGATCCATAGCCCGCCCAGGCCCGTGCGAAGCCGTGCAGATAAATAATACTCTTCCCGCATGCTTCCGCCGCGGCATTCAAGTGCTCGGCCGCTTTTTCGCCGTCCCCCTCTCCTCTTCCAGATACTCCCCCTTGTAGAGCGCGATCGCGGAATTTCCAAAATCGATGCTCCTCTTGACGTCCCCGGTCTGCTCGGCTTCTCTTGCGCATTTACAGCAGACAAGGAACTCGTCGATATCGAGGCGAACAAGGCCTCGATTGAGAGAAATGGCGCTCATCTCATAGGATATATAGCGAGACCTCGATTTGCTCAGCGACCCCAGTATTCTTTGGAGCCTGTGCAATACCACCCGGAGATTTCGTTTCCCGCTGTCGTAGGCAGTGTCGGGCCACAGGTCTTCAATGAGTAGATCTGTCAGCACGCTTTCCGCTCCCCTGGTGATAAGCGCCTTGAGGAGCATCTGAGGTTTTTTCGCACCACTCCATTCTTCTTTTGTGATGGGAGTTTCGTTGCGGGTGAGCTTGAATTTTCCAAGAACGTCGATCTGGATTGGGGGGGGTGCCTGTTTTGTTATCCCCGGCGAATTGACTTGCTTCAGGCGGACAACATGTCGTAGCGGGCCTCAATGCGTTGGAACATCGGGCTATTTTGTCTTTTCTCCCGGCAGGATCGCCGCCCACAACCTTGTTTTCCACATAAAGGGGCTGCTTGAAAGCTGAAGTGTTATCTGCCAAAATAACTCAACAGCCTCTAAAATCATAGACGTTTTCACTGCGCATTTGGCCGGACTTCTGCGCACAATGATGAACGTATTTGGTGAATCGTCGATCTTTTTAAAATTCATGACTGCTCCTCAGCCACAGTTCTAACGTAACTGGCCTTGGTTTCGGGAGCAACAAGAAGACCTGTGTGGTATTTGCCGGACTGAACGGCCCACAGTCTTTCATGTTACCTAGGAACACCTAAATCAATGAAAATTTCAGGACGAGATTCTTCTTGCTCTTCGCTCCTTGCCGGAATGATTCGCAAATGTTGAGCCATCGCCCATGAAGTAGACTCTGTGGAGAAGCCGCCCTATGATACAAAAGGATTTTTTACCGCGAGATTGTCAAGACGAAACCCGTCCTGGAGATCTTCGGAGAGGACCTGGAAGCAATCAGCAGTCTTTGCCGCCTGCAGGATCAACGCTTCCCGGAAAGAAATGGAACGTCTCTGATGTATTCGAGTTGCTGCCACAACCATCCGGACTCTTCGCAGATATGGGTCTTTGCCAGCTTGCGCGCGACATTCCGTTTTTCCTACTGTTCGGCGGATGTGTCGATGGAATAGACAAAAATGTTGGTATCCAGAAAGCTCTTACCTCTCATGGAGCTCATCTCGACTCCAGGTCTTCTTTCCGATCTGCGCCTGGCTCCGCGCGAAGAAAGCCTCGATACCCTTCAGAGTGGCCTCGCGACTGAGATCAGTTGCAACAAACTCCTCGAGTTTCTCCCTCACAATGGCATTGATGGACGTATTCCTCCGCAGAGCCAGACGGCGTGCTTTGTTCAGGAGTTGGTCATCGATTTTCAACGTCAGATTCGCCATTTCCACCCCCCATTGCAAAATACCCTAAGTCTTTGAGATGCGGTAGCACAGCAACTGTGCTTTGACAAGAGGGGGCCTTTCATCCATTCCCGGGCCAAATCTTTTGCGCTCCCGCTTAACCAGCATCCCGGATCGAGCGCGAACGGATCTCCGGTAAGTGCATACGAGAGGCACTTGGACCCTCCCCGGCAATCATTTGCGAAAAAGCACCCCCGACACTCCTCGCAAACCCTGTCCCTGTCGCGCAGGGCTCGAAGCAGCGCACTTTCAGCATAGATTTCCATCAGAGGCGATTGGAGCACATTGCCCACTTTTACGGGCATGCGCCTGCAGGGATACACGTCCCCGTTGGGCAAAACGGCCAGAAGGCTTTGCCCTGCCGTACACCGATAGGGCGTTCCTCCCCCGACCAGGAATTGCAGCCCCCGATGCATCGCGATTTCGGTTTGCTTCCGCCGCGGCAGCCAACGCCTGGTTTTGCTGTTCCCCGCCTCGTGCATCAGGCTGAAAAAATCGAAGGTTTCGCGCGGGGAGAGTAAAGTGGGGGTGCGATCGTCACTTTTCCGAGCAGACCCGGCCGCGGGCGGCACGAAGCGGTCGGCCCAAACGCGCGCCACCTTCAACCGCCTGCCGATATCGGCCACCACGGGAAATTCGAGGTAATTATCCCCGTGAGCGGTAAAAGAGATGAATGTGCGAATATTTTTTTCCACCAGCAGCCTGATGGCCGAGACGGTCTTATCGAAGGAGCCCGGGCCACGCAAACTGTCGTGGGTGCTCCGCCCTCCATCCAGGCTTACCTGCACGAAGGACGGTTTCAGTTCTTTTAGTCTCGAGGCCCTCGCCCGATCTATCAGGCTGCCGTTGGTCAGGATCGCAAAGGAGAAAAACCTTCTATTTTCACCCAATACCTGGAGAAGGTCCATGAAGTCCGGTCGAATGAACGGCTCTCCACCCGTTACGCTCAGATGTGCTCGGGATCGGCGCGGATTTCCCCGGCCGCCAAAAGCGCTCAAAAACTCCTTGAACCGCCCCAAAACGGCCAGCAGCCCGGCATAGTCGAGTTCCTCCCCGGGGCTCGCGTCCTGGTAACAGTGGGCGCATCGCAGATTGCACCGCTCTGTTATGTGCCATTGGATAAGTATGCCGCCGGACGCGTTGGCCGCCGCCACAGATTGAGCTCCACCCGCCTCATCCACCGCTCCCCCCGCCGCCGCCTCCTCCTCCGCATCCGCCTCCCCCTCCATATCCCCCGGAGTCGTCACCGGAAATGGAACCGGTCGGGAGGGTAAGCACCTTCACATAGGAAGCGAAAGGCGTACCCTCCAGCACGGCCAGGCCGAGGACCGCCACCAGCAGTTCGAGACCCGCGCCCGCACCCCCCGAATCGGACCCGGTCGCTTTCATCCCTTCCCGGACCTGCGTCTGCAGCTGCTTGAGATATTCCCTGCCCAGCCTGGTGAGCTGGGGCGGCGAACTCACCCGGATGATCAGAAGGGAGCCAAACACTGCGCACACGACCAGAAAACCGACATTGTGATGGCCTACCGACAGGGCATGGATCAATCGGAACCCACCCAGACCGAGAATGACCGCCAGCAGGACCGCCATGACACGACGCGCCCTGCTTTTTGCCGCCCGGGAGGTGATCAGCCCCTGGTCGCTCAACCGCTGATCCAGGGGAGAAAAATGCGCCGCGACCGGGGCGGAGAGCCTTTTGCACGCATTGGCCAAGGTCTGCGGAGTTTCGAAAACGGCATATACCAGCCGCTCAAACTCCGACATCCCTGCCGGGTTCTCAGCCGTGTCGACCCGGCCGATCTTGCGGCCCTTGGCCACACTCGCCAACCGTCCGGCCCGAATGAGTTTGAACACCGCCACCAGGATTACTTCCCGCTGGCCTCCACGCAGGTATGCGGTTTCGTAGGCATCCGGGTGGGACGGCGGCGGCGTGGGGAGTTCCGGCTCGCCGCCCCCGGATTTGCGCACCAGGATAAAGCCGGCCAGGAGCGCGACCAGGATCGCACCGATGTAGAGCACCAGGAACTGGGGGCCGTTCATGTTCATAATCGAACCCACGCCGAGCCGCCACTCTGCGTTTGCGGCGGATTTTGCACCCGCCGGAAGAGGCGCCTGCGCGGCTGCCGGCACGGCTCCATACTCCACCCTCGCCAACCGTAGCTCTGTTACGGTCGTGGCGCCCTTCGATTTATTTACTTCTATTCTTTTCACCACCCCAATTTTCGGAGCGAGCCATGCCGTGGCTTCGATAATCGTATTGTTCATCCTGACCAGGGCCTTGGTTTTGATGCACCCTGTAAACCTTCCCATTGGAACGCTCAGGGATTCATCGGTCTTATCCACTGATAAAGTGTAATGCGACCTCATGGCAGGAAAACCTGGCGTTGAAAAAGCCACATCGGAATCGAAGTAGACCCCCTCCTTGACAGGATTTTTCACCAGGGGCGCTTTGACGTCGCTCTTTAAAATCGTCCCGTCGGCAAGCTGAGAACCAACCTGGTAGACTGCCTCCGGCGCTTTCCGCAGTAACCTGGTGACCGGGTACTTGAAGGGGGGTCCCGTCATTACGTAGGGGATAACCCGTGCGCCGTCCACCTCCCTGGCCTGTTGAATGGTTACCCGCACGGGCGCCGAATCCTTGACCCCGTTTTTGTAAGACTCGTAGGTCATGGTCCTGGGAGATAGCGGATAGTAGGTTTCCACGTCCGACGATGCCCGGGAGTTGTTCCACAAGCAACCAACCAGCAGGATGGCGAGCGATATGGCCATTACGCGATATTTCATGATCTCCCCTGATATCCACAGTGGCTAATTGAACACGGGACCTCTTGTAATTGTTTATCTAATGAATTCATAATCCGTCCTGTCATTTTCCAGAGAAACCTTTTCCCGTTTTCCGCTCTTTTCCCAGACCCCGGTACCGCTGCAAGCGCCTTTGTTGACAAAAAGCTCCTGGTAAAAATCGGCCATCGGCCCTGATTTCACCAAAATCCTGTAAGCTGTGGCGCTCCCCTTTTCTTCATCGGCCCCGCAGTTGTCGGAGAGTGTCTTTGTGCCGCCGAACTTCGTAAGGACTATGGTATCCGAAAGTTCGATGATCCTGATCGTTCCCCACGTAATTCCCTGGTTGGTTCCTCCTGAGGAGATAAGGAGCTCTGAGCGGCCGTTGCCGTTTATGTCGGGCAATGCGCCGACTCCGTTGTCCCAGTCGCCCGGGTAGGCAAGGTGGCAAACCACCGCGCCTTTTTCTACAATCGCAATCCCGTTTAACGCCCTGTTGTGGCCCGTTTCGCAGTATCTGTACAATATGGCCTTCTGATCGGAATCGGGCTTTGTAAATGAACCGCGGGC
>JARLHP010000185.1 GCA_031292195.1 Syntrophobacteraceae bacterium | reverse complement strand
GTTTCCAGACTACAATATACGTACGAAATGAGGCTTGTCCGGGTCATGTGCTCGGGCAGGGTGGATCCGTCCTTTGTCCTGCGCGCTTTTTCCAAGGGCGCGGACGGGGTCTTCCTGGGCGCTTGCCACCTGAACGAATGCAACTACATCACCAACGGCAACTTCCAGGCCCTCAGCATGGTCTGTATTTTCCGCAAAATTATGCAGCACGTGGGCCTGAATCCGGAGCGGCTGAGGATCGGGTTTGTCTCGGGCTCCGAGGCGGGCCTTTTTACCGAACACGTGAGCGCTTTTGTGGAGAAGATTAAGGAGCTTGGGCCGCTGGGACGGGGCGAAGGCATGAGCGACTATAGCCTCCGGCTGAAGCTCGAAGCCATTACGGCCCTCATCCCCTACATCAGGCTGGTGGAAAGGGAACGCCTCAGGGTCTCCCTTAAAAGCGAAGAGGAGATCGAAAGCTTCTTTGCCGGAGACGAGGTGAACGGGCTTTTCGAGGAGCTTTTTGCCGGCAAGCTGGCCATAGGGCAGATCATGCTGCTCCTGCGCGAGGGGCCCCGCTCCACCGGGGAAATCTCAGAAGCCCTGGGCCTTCCCCCCGCGGAGGTCTCCAGACGTCTCAATGCCTCCTCCAAAATGGGGCTGGTGAGATACGACGTCGGCTGTAAACGCTTCGTGGCCGCATAATCAGTGACCAGTGACCGCCAACCAGTCACGAGTCACTGCACTAACGAGTCACGAATCACTAGTCACGAATCACGAATCACGAGTCACGAATCATGGACAAAGACCAAATAGATCGGATTATCGCTAAATATCACGGCGAGGCCAGTTCGCTCATTCAAATATTGCTCGACATCCAGAGCGAGAACCATTGGCTTCCGAGGGAATCCCTGGAGTGGGTGAGCGAGTCCCTGGACGTGCCTCTTACCCGCATACAGCACATAGCCACTTTTTATAAGGCCTTCAGCCTGGTCCCCAAGGGACGCCATGAAATCCACATTTGCATGGGCACGGCCTGTCATGTCCGGGGCGCCTCCCGAATTCTGGATACCGTGCAGGGCCAAACCGGAATTAAGCCGGGGGAAACCGATCTGGACATGAAGTTCAGCCTGGAGACCGTCAACTGTCTTGGCTGCTGCGCTCTGGGGCCGGTTATGGAAGTCGACGGCAAGCCTCACGGCAAAATGGCCCCGGCCAGGGCGATCGAAGTGTTGAAAAACTACGAGTAAGGGAAAGATATGCCGAGGATAAATTCTCCTGGTGAACTGGAGGCGGTAAGGCGGGAAATAGCGGCTGAAACCCCAAGCGACCGGCCCTGTGTGTTGATATGCGCGGGTTCGGGCTGTCTTGCCTCGGGCGCGGCCGAAGTCCTGACCGCATTCCGGGCCGAAATTGAAGCTCAGGGTCTGGCGGTGGACATAGGGACCAAGGGAACCGGGTGCCACGGGTTTTGCGAAAGAGGCCCGGTCGTGGTTCTCTTCCCCGAGGAGATTTGCTATCTCCAGGTTAAACCCGAAGACGTTCCGGAAATTGTCTCCCGCACTCTCAAAGAAAAAGAGATCGTGGAGCGGTTGATCTACGTCGATCAGACCACGGGCGAAAAAGCGGCCCACGAGTCCGATATTCCCTTCTACAAAAACCAGCAACGCCACATCATTGGCAGCAACATAAGGATCGACCCCAAGAGCATCGAAGACTACCTGGCCCAGGGCGGCTATTCGGCCCTGGCTAAAGCTCTTTGCTCCATGACGGCGGAGGGGGTCCTGGGGGAGGTCAAAAAATCCAACCTCAGGGGCCGGGGCGGCGGCGGATTTCCCACCGGCCGGAAATGGGAGGAATCCCGCAACGCCCCCGGGGATCCCAAGTACGTGATAGTAAATGCCGACGAGGGCGATCCGGGCGCCTACATGGACCGCTCGGTTCTCGAGGGTAACCCCCATTCGGTGCTGGAGGGGCTCATCATCGGCGGTTTTGCCGTGGGCGCGCGCGAGGGGTTTGTCTACGTGCGGCAGGAATATCCCCTGGCGGTTGAAAACCTGCTGCTGGCCATCGAACGGGCCGGCGAGTACGGGTTTCTGGGCAAAAACATTCTTGGCTCCGGCTTCGATTTTTCGGTTACGGTCCACCGGGGGGCGGGGGCATTCGTCTGCGGCGAGTCGAGCGCTCTCATGACGGCCATCGAAGGCAAGGCCGGAGAGCCCCGGCCAAAGTATATCCATACCGCCATAAAGGGCGTCTGGGACAGGCCGAGCGTTTTGAATAACGTCGAGACCTGGGCCAATGTGCCGCTGATCATTAACCGGGGGGCCGACTGGTTTACCGGGATCGGCACCGAAAAGAGCAAGGGCACCAAGATCTTCTCCCTGGTCGGAAAAATCAATAACACCGGCCTGGTGGAAGTCCCCATGGGTACTACGCTTCGAGACATCATCTACAAGGTGGGCGGGGGCATCCCGGGGGGCCGGAAGTTCAAGGCCGTGCAAACGGGGGGGCCTTCGGGCGGGTGCATCCCGGAGCAGCTCCTGGATCTTGAGGTCGGCTTCGACGAACTCTCCCGGGCCGGCTCCATGATGGGCTCCGGCGGCATGATCATAATGGATGAGGATACCTGCATGGTCGACGTCGCCAGGTACTTCCTCGACTTTCTGGCCGACGAGTCCTGCGGCAAGTGCGTTCCCTGCCGCGAGGGCATCAGGCAGATGCTCAAAATCCTCACCAATATCACCCGGGGCAAGGGAAAAGAGGGAGATATCGAACGGTTGGAAGAACTTGCGGAGGTGGCCGGGTATGCCGCCCTTTGCGCTTTGGGCAGGACCGCCCCCAACCCGTTTTTGAGCACCCTCAAATACTTCCGGGAAGAGTACGAGGCCCACATCAGGGACAAACGGTGTCCGGCCCTTTCCTGCAAGGAGCTTATCGCCTACTGCATCGATCCGGACAAGTGCCGGGCGTGTATGATCTGTGCCAGGCAATGTCCCTCCGATGCCATCTTGGGGGGCAAAAACCGCATCCATGTAATCGATCAGGAAAAGTGCACCAAGTGCGGGACCTGTCTCGAAGTTTGCCCTTCTCGCTTCCAAGCGGTTAAAAAGATCTCCGGGGAGCCCGTTCCGCCTCCCGTCCCTGAAGAAGCCAGGATCATCACCAGGGAGAGTAAATCAAAATGAGTGAAGTCATCTTGCAGATCGACCAAAAAGAAGTCAGGGCGACAGAGGGGATGACCGTCCTGGATGCGGCCAAAAAAGCCGGAATATCCATCCCCACCCTGTGCCACCACGAAAAACTCGAGCCTTACGGGGCTTGCCGGCTTTGCATGGTCGAGGTGGTGGCGGGCGGCAGGACAAGGCTTGTCGCTTCCTGCCTCTATCCTGTCGAGCCGGGCCTTGTGGTCGCCACCAGATCTCCGCTGATAGACAAGATCCGCAGGGTGCTGATCGAGGAGATGATGGCCCATGCCCCCGATTCCTGGCAGCTCGAGCAGCTGGCCAAAGAATACGGGGCGGACAGGGACCGTTTTGAAAAAGAGCCCTCTTTTTGCATCCACTGCGGCCTGTGCGTCAGGTACTGCCAGGAGATCAAGAAGAAAAACGCTCTCGGGTTCATAGACCGTGGGGCCAGGCGCGAAATAAGCTTCATTCCCCGCATAGCGGCCAAGGAATGCTGGAACTGCAAGGAATGCTTCGAGCTCTGCCCGACCTCGGCCCTCCAGGCCGCCTTCGTTCTGGTCCAGGCGCTTACGCCCACCCCGGAGCCTCCCGAATAGAGGTCTTTTCCAGCCCGTATAGGAGCCTTTATGGATACAAACGACGTTTGTCTGCGACCGTGGGAAGCCGGGTTCAGTCTGCCCGAAAAATTCAACATGGTGAGCCTCTACCTCGATCGTCACATCGAAGGGGGCAGGGGCGACCGGACCGCCATCCACTATAACGATCGCACCTACACCTATCGGGACGTGTTCGAGCTGACCAACCGGGCCGGAAACGGTTTTGCAAAACTCGGGGTCAAAAAGGGCGACCGGGTAATCATGATGATGTACGACAGCCCTTACTGGGTGGCCGTCTATCTCGGCGCCATGAAAATAGGGGCTGTACCCGTGCCGGTAAACGTCCTGGCCACCCCCTCCAACCTCGCTTATTTCATACAGGATTCGCAGGCTTCCGTGCTGGTGGTCGAACAGGATCTTTTGGAAAAAATCGAAAACCTGTCCAGCCTTGATACCCAAATTGTGGTAAGAGGTGAGCCCGGCAAAAACATGGTCTCCCTTCTCGAAATGATCGAGTCCGCCTCACCGCTCCTCGAAGCCTGTGCGACCACTCCCCTGGACCATTCCTACTGGCTCTACACCTCCGGTACGACCGGCCGGCCCAAGGGGGTTATCCACCTTCACAAAGACCTGGTCTACGCCATTGAAGTCTATGGCAGCACCATCGGCTTTACCAGTGACGATATCTGCTACGGGGTGCCCAAGCTCTTTTTTTCCTACGGCCTCAACATGGGGCTGCAGCTGCCCTTTTATTACGGTGCTTCCGTTGCCCTGTGCGAAGATCGTCCCCTGCCCGCGGGTGTTTTGGCAAACCTCGAAAAATTTCGCCCCACCATGTTCTTTTCGGTCCCGACCGCTTACGCCCAACTGCTTCACCACCTGGAAAAAAACAAACTCGCCCCCGATCTTGACTGCCTCAGGATATCCACCTCGGCCGGAGAAGCCTTGCCGGCGGTCATCTATAACCGGTGGTTCGAGAGATTTCGGGTCGAGATCCTGGACGGCCTGGGGTCGTCTGAAGCCAGCTGGATCTACATCACCAGCCATCCGGGCAAAGTGAAGATAGGGTATTGCGGCAATGTCATGCCCGGCTACGAGGTGAAGCTCCTGGACGAAGAGGGTAACGATGTCGCTCCGGGCGTGATGGGAGACCTGTGGGTGAAGGCCAACTCCGTTACCTGCGGGTACTGGAACAATCCCGACCAGAACGCGGAATCCTTTCGCGACGGCTGGATGAAAACCGGCGACTGCTGCATAAGGGACGTGGAAGGCTACTACGAGCATTGCGGTCGCTCCAACGACACCATTAAGGTCAGCGGCATATGGGTATCGCCCCTGGAAGTGGAGGCGACCTTGCTGGAGCACGAAGCGGTGGTGCAGTGCGCGGTTGTGGGCAAACGCGATGAAAATTCCCTGATCAAGCCCAAAGCCTTCGTGGTGCTAAAAAGCGGCTATGCGCCGGACGAAAAACTGACGCGTGAGTTGCAAAATTTCGTAAAGTCGCGCCTTGCCCCCTACAAGTATCCCCGCTGGGTCGAATTCAGGGACGAACTGCCCATGACCGCCACCGGCAAGATCCAGCGCTTCATGCTGCGCGATTCCTGAGATCAAATTCACCAACGAAGCTCACGAAGCTCTTGCAGGTTGGGCTAAGCTCTTGTAGGTTGGGCTAAGCGAAGCGCAGCCCAACAAACCGATCTTCCTTCGTGAGCTTCGTGCGCTTCGTGGTGAAAGGGGTAGTCTTTCGACCTCGTGGTTAAAGGACAGCACTCTGTTTTTTGACGCCTATTTTGGCAAAAAGCTTTCGCTTGATTTGATCATTTATTACTTGTAACTTCTGCTCCTGATATTGGTCATCATCTCCCCCTGATAGAAATCCTACCGGTATTTTAAATCCACCAGCGGAGAGTTTGCCACCGCCATAATGATAGCCGGTGCCATCTTTACCAAAAGTCTCTTTGATGAAGTCATCAGGGTCAAGAGTGATCTTATTGGTCCGAAGCGACCCGATTATTACTTCCTCGGTCTCAAGACCCGATATGACACCGTAAACGACGGCAGTATGTATATTTTCTTCGGTCACTAGAAAATCGGCAGCCTGAGGAATGGCATCCCTGTCCTCGGGGCGAAGAAAACCGACGCCTGCGATTGAGAAACCTTCAACGGTCACATGATTTTCGAGCGCTCTGTGAATAACTTCCATTGTCTTCTTGGTGCGTGCCTGATTCATGATCTGCTCTAACAAGTCGGCATCTCTGAAGCGGCTCAAAAATGCGGCGGCGTGGAAATCCTCGGCGCAAGCCCTTATTAATCCGTTGGTATCGGTGATAAGGCCGTGCATGAGGGCGGTGGCCACCATCACATGTTCCTTGCGAGCTTTGTCCATTTGGACAAGCCCCTGTTCCAGGTATTCGGCGTAAATTGTGGCGGTCGAACCGAAAGTTCGTCGAATGTCATGGTAATCCGGTTCCAGTCGATGTTGCAATTCGTGATGGTCCACGACCAACAGGGCGGGGACTCCGACCTCCTCCAGATGCCTGACTATCTCCTCTGCCGTCGTGCCCTGATTGTCCACGTAAATCGCCCCTGAGTATTTCTTAAAATCGGTGGAATTGTCGAACCGGATGAGTTCAATTCCCAGCAATTTGACCATGGCGACATTTTGCTGATGGCTGACTTTCCCGCTATAAACAATATCGCACCCGATATCGAATGCCGCGCTTATAAGTTGATGGGCCAAAGCGGAGGAGATGGCATCCGGGTCGGGAAAGTCCTGAATCACGATAATGTGTTTTTCCCCTCGGTGAGAGTCGAAAAACTCTTTTATCCGAGTTTGCTGGCCGGCAACGTCATCGCCCATTTCAGAGACTCTTGGTGTGCTAAGTACTTTCATGGTTTCAATCTTTCGTCCGATTGGGGAACACTCCCCTCCCGTTCTAGAGAATGCCCGTGTTCTTGACCACTCGATTCCCCAAAATACGCCCAAACCCCACTTGGAATGTGGGTAATCATGAGGATTCAACTTGATTTGTAAGACGGCGACGGTCTGTTTTCAACAGGGGAAATCATGTTTTGGCCATCTTTTTAGGCCTATCGACCATAGAGACGATAGTGAGACGATAGTGAGACGATAGGGGACGCCCAAGGACAATAGGGGACGCCCATGAAATTATGCGTTTGAAGGACAATAGGGGACGCCCATGAAATTATGCGTTTATTCCTTTCTCCATTTGTGCTATAGTCTTTTTCATGACACGACAAGCTCGCATTGATGCACCGGGTGCATTGCACCACATCGTATGCCGTGGAATCGAGCGGGGGCGCATCTTCCTCGACGACGCCGACGGGGATCGTTTTGTCGAGCGCCTTGCTGCTCTTTTCCCGGAGACCTCCACGAGTTGTTTTGCCTGGGCGCTCATTCCCAACCATTTCCATTTACTCGTTCGAACTGGTTGCGTGCCGGTTTCCACTGTGATGCGGCGCCTCCTGACAAGCTATGCGGTTTACTTCAACCGCCGTCATCACCGATCGGGGCACGTGTTCCAGAACCGCTGCAAGTCCATCTTGTGCCAGCAGGATCCCTATCTACTCGAATTGGTGCGCTACATGCGTATTCCGGCGATTCCGCCCATGCATTCCGGGGGAAAGCGGCCACCGATTCCAGGCGAAACGGGCCACTCATTCCGATGAAGGCGCCCACCGATTCCGGAGGTTCCGCCCAGGGG
>JARLHP010000184.1 GCA_031292195.1 Syntrophobacteraceae bacterium | reverse complement strand
TACAAATATTCACCGCTATCCAAAATGCCATCTCACCCGGGAGGTACTACAGGCCCAAATCTCGCCGCCCTTCTCAGCCGAGAGTCACAAAGAGGCCTCCAAACCAATGGTGTTCAAACAGGCGGGAAAAGCTCGGGGCTTCTTAACTCAAACAACATTGCCCCCCGCACCCCCGCGGGATCCGGATCACGGCGGCTATGCCGCACACGACGAACCCGCGACCGGAACGCCGGCGCCATACGCTACGAATGAATAAAGGGCAGGGAGACAAACTGCAGATACCCGTTCGCGCACATGAAACCGCCCCCCAGGGCAAACAGCACCGAAAGGCCAAATACCGCGAAACTGTCTGCCAATATCGATACCGACGCCATGATGATGGCTAGCTGGAGCAGCACCTCCGCATATTCGAAATAGGGGTCCTTTGCCTCGTTTTTATCCCGTTCTTTTTCCAGATCCCTCGCTTTCTCCATTATTTCCTTTTTCTCATGGGAAAACCGCGAGGATTCCTCTCCAAGCTTCTTGACGGCCGCGCCGGCCTGCGCCGCCTTGTCGGCGCCAAGAGTCGATGACAGAAGCATAAGTTCGTTTTCGAACAACAGCTTCTGACTCTTGTAGATGTGCTCCCGTATCGACTTGGCCTGGTAGAAAGCCCACTGGTCCGAGGCCTGCTGCTGGGCAAGGAGCATCCCCTTCATGGCATGATTTCCGCCAAGAGACGATATGGCCAGGATCACGGCGTAAAACGCGGTGACAAGCGCCACCCTGCTGTTAAATTTCTTTCCTTTGATTTCTTCGAGTTCCCTTGGACTGGGCAGTTCAGTTTCCGCCATCTGTTCCCTCCTTGATTTGAAGCCTCATTTTCCCGTCTTCTTGACAACATTTTTCTTTAAACTATCATCTTCTCCATGCCTCTGTCATGCTTTGCGATAAGGGGACCCTATATTATGCTTGGTTTATATTATGCTTGGTTTTAGGTTCTTCAATGGAAGGACCCGAATATTGCCCGGAAATTTATCTGTCGAGTCGCCGCCGGGCGTGAACCTCACCCCTTGTGATGGGCAAAAATGCAGTGAAGCGCCAAATCCTGGAATATTTGATATGCCCCGAGTGCCTCCCGGCAGAAAGTGGTCTGCGGCTTGAAAATTTTCGATCCCGGGACGAAGAGATCATCGAGGGACGCCTTGAGTGCCCGCGTTGTGCAAAAGCCTACCCCATAATCGATGGAATCGCCTGCCTCGAAATAGGTCCACAGGAAACTCTCGCACCCTCCGATGTTGGACCTTCGACTTCGGCCTACGAGTCCCCCGAGGTGCTTTCGACCTATCTTTGGACCCATTACGCCGACCTTTTCGGGGACCCGGATGTAACGCAGGCCTATTCCCGGTGGGCCGCGCAATTTGCGCCAACCTCCGGGGCGGCGCTCGATACGGGTTGCGCCACGGGCCGGTTCAGCTTCGAGATGAGCGCCAAGTGCGACCTGGTTATCGGGGTGGATGCGTCCATGAGTTTCGTTGCAACCGCCAGGCGCATCATGCGGGAACGAAAACTCTCTTTTACAATCAAAGAAGAGGGCTTGATTCACTCCGAAAAAAGTTTCATTCTGCCGCCTGAGTGGAACCCGGCGAAGGTGGAATTCGTCGTGGCCGATGCCGAGGCGCTGCCGTTTCGTTCCAACTCCTTCGCCTGCGTCGCATCTCTAAATGTAATCGACAAGACCGCGCGTCCCCTGGAACATATAAGGGAGGCCTGTCGCACGGCGCGCCCGGATAATGCCCAGTTGCTCCTATCCGACCCGTTTTCATGGTCCGAAAAAATATGCGCTCCCGAAAACTGGCTCGGGGGCGCGCCTAACGGCAAATTCACCGGCGCGGGCATGGAAAACGTGGCGCACCTTCTTTCCGCGCCAAACCAGCCCGCCGGCCCGGCCTGGACAATTGCACGCAGGGGCGCGGTGTGGTGGAAAATCCGCAATCACAGGAATCATTTCGAGCTTATCCGCAGCCTCTTTATAAAGGCCCAAAGATAAGGCGCAAGGGAGAATACCGATGGATATCGATTTTTTGGTCGGGGTTGCAAAAGAGGCCGGCAGGGCCATCCTGGAAGTATATGCAACCGATTTCGAGGTGACCACAAAACAGGACCACTCCCCTCTGACCCTGGCCGACATGCGCTCGCATACCATAATCTCGGCCGCCCTGCGGCAGCGCTACCCCCAAATTCCGGTCCTCTCCGAAGAGGGCCGCGAGATCTCCTTCCAGGAGAGGCGACAATGGGACAGCTTCTGGCTGGTCGACCCGCTCGACGGCACAAAGGAGTTTGTGAAAAAAAACGGCGAATTCACCGTTAATATCGCCCTGGTGCGCGAGCACACGCCGGTTGTGGGAATCATCTACATTCCGGTCTCAGACCGCGTTTTTGTGGCCGATGTAAACGAGGGCTGCTGGGAAATCTCTTCGGGCGGCCGCAAAAAACTGACCGTCTCCCCGATTTCCCCCGACACGCCGGTGCGGGTCGCAAGGAGCCGCTCGCATCCCACCCCCGGCCTGGAGCAATTCCTGTCGCTCATTCCCTCCCACCAACTCATAAACCGGGGCAGCGCCCTGAAATTCTGCTCCGTGGCGGCCGGAGAAGCCGATTTTTACCCCCGCTTCGGCCCCACCTGGGAGTGGGACACCGCCGCCGGGCAGGCCATCGTTACCGCGGCCGGCGGCGTCATGCTGGATTTATCCGCGAAGCCTTTCGTCTATAATAAGGAGAACCTGCTAAACGGACCCTTCATAGTTTGTTCCAGCATGGAATGGCTCGAAAAAACCGGCATACTGGAGGCGGCATCCAAATTGCGCGAATAGCGCCCGCATCCCGGCCTCGCTCGATTTTCCCTTGCTCGTGCCCGCACTTGCGCCCATGACCACGGGGCGGCGGCGCATGGACCTGCTCCGAAGAGAGCATATAGTGTGAGTACGCCGCCCACCACTCGTTACTATTTTCACTTCTTTTGACTTCCCGCAGTGTTTGTTTTCACCCGGCGTTTGCCCATTCTGGCTGCCCTTTCTATTGCCGCACCTCGCTCGCGGAAAACCCAATACGAACGAGCCCCTTTACACTCTAAGCATCCTCGAACACCTTCCTGCGCCGCGAAGGCGCCACCATACCGGTCGCGGGCCTCATCGTGTGCACCACAGCCGCCCCGCATACCGGGTCCCGCGGGGGTGCGGGGGCTCATGCCCTTCGCCTTTGCCCCTCGCCCTCGACCTTGCGCTTTTTCTCCCACGCGGCCTGAAGCGCACCCCCGCTTGCCAAGCCCCTACACCGGTTATTATTTTAGTGATTAAACCGTTAAACCAACTATAATGATTTTCACTCAATTGCTGTTGACCCCTGAGGGAACTGCTGGTATAGGTGAAGTCTGAAAATATTTTCACAATCCGGATCCTTATGCGTGGATTTTGACCGGCGAGGAGGTCGCTTTATGTTCGAAGAGAAGGTGCTTCAAAAAATTAAGGCCGATAAGGAAAAATGGGAGCAGGGGCTCCTTGCGAAGTCCCTTTCGAGGTCGCCCGAAGCCAAGCCCGTTTTCACCACGATTTCGGGCACTCCAGTCGAAAGACTCTACACCCCTCTGGATGTGGACGGAGTCGACTACGAGCGCGATCTGGGCTACCCGGGAACGTTTCCGTTTACCCGCGGCGTTCAGCCCACCATGTACCGGGGCCGCTACTGGACCATGCGTCAGTACGCGGGATTCGGCGATGCGAAAAGCACCAACGAACGCTATCGCTACCTGCTCGACCAGGGCCAAACGGGCCTGAGCGTGGCTTTCCATCTCCCCACCCAGGCGGGCTACGATTCCGACCATCCGCTCTCCATGGGCGAAGTGGGCAAAGTGGGCGTGGCCATAGATCACATTGACGATATGCGGCTCCTTTTCGACCGGATACCGCTGGACAAGGTCACCACCTCCATGACCATGAACGCCCCGGCGGGCGTGCTTCTGGCCATGTACCTGGCCATCGCCAAGGAGCAGGGAGTTCCGTGGGAAAAAGTCGGCGGGACCGTCCAGAACGACGTTTTGAAGGAAATCATCTGCCGGGGTCAGTATATTTATCCGCCCAGGCACACCATGAGGCTCACGGTAGACCTCATCGAATTTTGCCAGAAATTCGTTCCCAAATGGAATACCATCAGCATAAGCGGCTATCACATCCGCGAGGCGGGCTCCACCGCCGCCCAGGAAATGGCATTCACCTTGGCTGACGGCATTGCGTACACCCAGGCCTGCATGGAGCGCGGCATGGATGTCGACAGTTTCGCGCCGCGCCTCAGCTTTTTCTTTAACGCCTTCACCAACGTTTTGGAAGAAGTGGCCAAATTCCGGGCCGGCCGCAGGTATTGGGCCAAGGTCATGAGGGATCGCTTCAAGGCCAAGGACCCGCGCTCCATGATGCTGCGCTATCACGTGCAGACCGGAGGCGTTACCCTCACGGCCCAGCAGCCCCTGAACAATATCGTCCGGGTGGCCCTCCAGACATACGCCACGGCCCTTGGCGGCGGCCAGTCCCTGCACACCAACTCTTATGACGAGGCGCTCTGCCTGCCGACCCAGCAGGCCGTGACCGTGGCGCTTCGCACCCAGCAGATCGTGGCCGAGGAGTCCGGCGCCACCGACAGTATCGACCCGCTGGCCGGCTCCTATTATGTGGAGAACATGACCAACAGGATCGAAGCCGAAGTCGACGAATACATAAAGAAGATCGACGCGATGGGCGGAACGCTTACCGCCATCGAACAGGGATACATCCAAAAAGAGATACAGAACAGCGCCTATCGTTTCCAAAAGGAAATAGAATCGCGCGAGAGAGTTTACGTTGGCATAAACAAGTACACCATGGAAGAGCCCCCTCCAACCGGGCTTCTCAGGGTGGATATGGCGGTTGGCGAAAAGAAGGCCGCCGCGCTGAAGGAGTACCGGGCCAAGAGGGACAACGCCAAATGGAAGGCGGCCCTGGACAAGCTGCGCGAGGTTTCCGCCACGAGTGAAAACGTGCTGCCCTACGTGATCGAAGCGGTCACGGCCAAGGCCACCGTTGGTGAAATCTGCGACGTATGGCGCAATATCTACGGCGAATACCGGCCCAAGGAATTCGTCTAGGCGGTGTGCCACCGCGGCCGGGATGCCCGCTGGCTTTGCCGGCGGGCCGGTTACCCCGGTGGGTTTTGCGGCGTGCCGCCTCGGGCGAGATGCCCAAAGTAACAAGCCCGCCGGCGAAGCCAGCGGGCATCCCGGCAGCGGCGACTCGCCGCCTCGGGCCTGAACTGCGAATGAACATCTGGAAGGGGAAATTCCATGGCTGGAAAGATCAAGATGATAATGGCCAAGCCGGGTCTGGACGGACACGACCGCGGCGCCAAACTCCTGGCAAGAGTATGTGCGGAAGCCGGAATGGAAGTTGTTTACACCGGCCTTCGGCAGACACCTGAAATGATAGTCGCCGCTGCCGAGCAGGAAGATGCCGACGTAGTGGGTCTTAGCAGCCTGTCGGGGGTCCACAACTACTTCTTTCCGAAGGTTGTGGAACTGATGAAGCAAAAGGGTCTAAACGACGTTTTGCTGGTGGGCGGAGGCATTATTCCCGAAGAAGACTACGATTTTCTTAAAAAATCGGGCATGAACGCCATTTTCGGACCGGGGACCCCGACCACCGAGATAGTCGACTTTATTCGGACAAACGTGCGCAAACGCTAATGTAGGGTGGGCAAAAGCGAAGCGTTGCCCACCAACACCACAAAAGCGGCGCCCACCCTGCGAAAATCAATGTGGCTTACTTTTGACTTTAGGACCTGCAATATTGGGGAACCGATCACCATGTCAGTCGAATACGCGGCCCAAATCCTGGAAGGTTCTCATCGGGCTGCGGCCCGCCTCATCTCCTGGCTGGAAGACGAAGATGAGAGGGCCTACGAGTGCATGAGACAACTCTACCCGCACACCGGCAGGGCCTATGTGATAGGCATCACCGGTTCCCCCGGGGCGGGTAAATCCACTCTTACCAACGGTCTGGCGCGTGTGATCCGGCAAAGCGGGTTGCGGGTGGGGATCGTGGCGGTCGATCCTTCCAGCCCCTTCACCGGAGGCGCCTTGCTGGGCGACCGGGTGCGGATGAACGATCTGGCCGACGACCCGGATATTTTTATCCGGAGCATGGCCACGCGTGGATTTCTGGGAGGAATGGCCAAGGCCGCGGCCGACGTGGTGAAGGTCCTCGACGCCTTGGGTAAGGACGTCATCTTGATAGAGACCGTGGGCGTGGGGCAAGACGAGGTGGATATCGTGGACGTTGCCGATACCACCTGTGTCGTCCTGGTGCCTGGCCTGGGAGATGCCATCCAGAGCATGAAGGCGGGCATAATGGAAATAGCCGACGTGTTCGTGATCAACAAGGCCGACCATGCCGGCGCGGACATGCTCAACGCCGAAGTATGCGCCCGCATCGAGATGGATGCCCATCTGAGGAAGCGCGAGTGGTCCGCCCCGGTCAATAAGACCGTTGCGGTGGAATCCGTCGGGCTCGATGAGATGTGGCTTTCCATCGAATCTCACCGCAAATACCTGCTCGAATCGGGCAAGTTTTATGACAACAGGCGCGAGAGGACTTCCCGGGAAGCGCTGCGCATGATTCATGGAGAACTGTTCCGGGTGGTGCGGGAACAGTTGGAGCAAAGTGGAAGGCTCGATGCCGCTGTCGAAAAACTCATGGCCAAAAAGCTCGATCCCTACACCCTGATGCGCGACACTGTCACCGAGTGGCTTTCTTCTTCCCAATGCAAAAGGAGACACGATGAAGATACTCAAAGTTGACCATATAGGCATAGCTGTAAATAATATCGAGGACGCAAAAAAGCTCTATACGGATATTCTGGGCATCCCGCACGCTGGAAATGAAACCGTTGCCGAGCAAAAAGTAACGACGGCCTTCTTCCCGGTTGGGGAAGCGGAAGTGGAGCTTTTGGAATCGACCGCTCCGGACGGTCCCATCGCCAAATTCATAGAATCCAAGGGCACGGGAATCCAGCACATCGCCTTCCGGGTCGATAACATCGAACAAGCCCTCGAAGAACTCAAGGCCAAGGGGATCCGGCTGATCGACGAAAAGCCCCGGAGGGGCGCCGGCGGAGCAAAGATCGCGTTCCTGCATCCCAAGTCGACCTTCGGCGTGCTGATAGAACTTTCGGAAAGATAGTCCGGTTTCCATCCGGAAACGCGGGCCCCTCACGCGGTGAGGGAGCGAAGTGATGTCGCCGGCGCCCACCCCGCACCGATGGCGACTCCAGTAGGGTGGGCAAAAGCGTAGCGATGCCCACCGGAAAGTTTCCGGATGGACACTGCTCAAGCCCGCGCGAAAGGAATATCCTGGTTGACAGTCTTATCTTGGAAGGGCAAAGTGGGTAGCGGTGGCTGCGCGATTTCGCGCAGTCCCGCGCCACGCCCTCTATATGACGGGCTGTAGGTTGTAGGGTGGGCTGTAGGTTGGGCTAAGCGTAGCGCAGCCCGCCAAAAACCTCTCGCCACAGAGAAAAGACCAATGGAACGTTTCCTTATCGCGCTTGACTGCCGGCAGGATTGCGAGAAAATTATCGACTATATGGTGCGGGTCCTCACCGGCGCCGGCCAGTCTGAATTCCACCTGCTCCACATCCTTCCGACGGCCTCTCCCGACAGGTTGAGGAGAGAGGAACTCCAGCGCATCGAAGATGTGCACGCTGCCAGGCCCGACCTCAGCGGATATTTCTGGGAGGCCGAAGACGAAGAAATGATGAAAAACTGCTTTGAGCAGGCCAGGGAAAAGCTGGTGCGGGCGGGCTTTCGGCCCGATTCCATTGCGTCTTCTTTCGTAGTCGAATCCGGTGAGAGGTCCGACATAATCCTGGCCAAAGCATCCGAACTCGGTTGCTCCACAATCGTGATCGGTCGCAGGCACTCCGGGTTGGTCAAGGAATTTTTGCGTGGCAGCGTGTCGCGGGCGGTGATTAAATCGGCCCGCAGTCTTGCGGTCTGGGTTATCGAAATCTGACGGGCAACCGGAAAGGATGGAGCATGGAATCGAAATTGTTCAGCAGGATAGGCTTTTGCACTGATTTTTCCGAAAATGCCGATCAGGCCTTTGTCATTGCCAGGGATATGGCGGCCAAGTTCGGAGCGAGCCTCGAAATCATTCATATAACGGTCAGTTTCGTACATGCCCCTCCGGTGCACGCCACCTATATGCCGGTCGAATATGATCCGGAGTTTGTCGAGCAGGTGGCCAGGGCCGCTATGGAATCTATCGAGGAAAAGTATGTCAAACAGCTTCCCGAAAATATGGAGCACGATGTAAACGTTGTTTCCGGCTACCCCGCTACCGAGATACTCAGGGTTGCGGAGGAAAAGAACCTCGATCTGCTGATCATGGGATCGCACGGTTTGACAGGTCTGGCCCACGTTCTTTTCGGAAGCACCGCGGAGAGGATCGTTCGAAAAGCCGGCTGCTCGGTCCTCACCGTTCGTCACAAACAATAAAAGTCATGGAAAAAGAAACCGGGGCGGCAGCTGAAAAGAAACGGCGGCTGGCCATGATGGGCTTGTCGGTGGGCGTCAGCACCCTTTTGATGGCGCTCAAATTCTTTGCCTTCCTGCTCACCGGGTCCTCCGCCATCCTTTCGGATGCCCTCGAATCGATCATAAACGTGGCGGCAGGCGCATTCGGGCTGTGGAGCGTCTACCTCGCCTCCAAGCCCCCCGATGCCGAGCATCCCTACGGACACGGCGAAATGGAGTTCTTCTCGGCCGGTTTCGAAGGGGCGCTGATTGTACTGGCGGCCGGGGCAATCGTCTGGGAGTCGGTCCCCAACATCCTTACCCCTCACGCTTTGCCAAAGCTCGATTGGGGCCTTCTCATCCTGCTGGGGACCGGACTGGCCAATCTGTGGCTGGGACTCGCCCTCCTTCGCGCGGGCAAACGCTCCAGGTCCATGGCCATATCGGCCGACGGCAGGCACATCCTGACCGATGTTTACACGACGACAGGGGTCGTTGCCGGCCTGTTGCTGGTGCGGCTGACCGGGTGGAACTTCCTGGACGGGGCGGTGGCCTGCGCGGTAGCGGCCAACATTGTTTTTGTGGGCATAAAGCTCATCTTCGCCTCTACCTCTCGCCTGATGCGGGCCCACGACCCCGAACTGCTCGAGAGCATCACCTCTATTATCGCCAAGAACCGAAAGCCCGAATGGATCCACATTCATCGTCTGCGCGCGTGGAGTTCGGGCCGCGAGATTCACATGGATTTCCATCTCATCCTGCCGCGCGATTTGAGCCTGGAAGACGCACACAGGCAGGTGGTCGAGGTGCAGGATCTTCTCAAATCGCAGCTTCCCGGCGCGCAGGATATTATGATTCACGTAGAGCCCTGCATAGACCCCGAGTGCCGCATCTGCTCGCGGAAACGCTGCCGCGTTCGCGGAAAGTCGTTTAGCGAACAGCCTGATTTGTGCAGCAGTGAAGTTGCCCATCACGGGGCGGCCGAAAACGATCCCGAACCCGGCAGAGAGTGAGAAACATCGCCCGATGACTTTCAGGGGCGATATGTTATCATTTGGGACTTCGCACCGGATATTGAGCCGGCTGATAAATTCGGGCGCGTATCGATTCTATCATATCAGAACTGTTGGAAAGGACGATTTCATGTATTTTCCGGTCTACAGGCCAAGAAGGTTCAGGCGCACCGAAAACCTGCGGCGCATGATTCGAGAAACCAGGCTCGACGTCGATCATCTGGTATACCCTCTGTTCGTTATGCCCGGCAAGGGGGTCAAAAACCCGGTGCAATCCATGCCGGGGGTATTTCAGTTCTCGGTCGACCAACTGATCGAGGAAGTGCGCTCGGTGGTGGCCCTGGACATTCCCGGCATCATCCTCTTCGGCCTGCCCGAAAAAAAGGACGAAATCGGCTCCGAGGCCTGGGCTGATAACGGCCCGGTCCAGCAGGCGGTGCGCGAGATTAAGCGGTTGTGGCCCCAACTCACCGTCATTACCGACGTGTGCCTTTGTGAATACACCAGCCACGGCCACTGCGGAATCCTGGAGGGAAACGAAGTCCAAAACGACGCCACGCTGGAACTACTAGCCCGGGTGGCCCTGTCTCACGCTAAGGCAGGGGCGGACATTATCGCCCCCTCCGACATGATGGATGGCCGGGTTTCCGCCATAAGAGACGCGCTCGATGAAAACGGCTTTGACCAGACCGCCATCCTGGCCTATTCGGCCAAATATTGTTCCGGCTTCTACGGACCTTTCCGCGATGCCGCCGATTCCGCCCCCAAATTTGGCGACCGCAGGTCCTACCAGATGGACCCGGCCAATGGGGCGGAGGCTTTGAGAGAAGTGGAGCTGGATATTGAAGAAGGCGCCGACATGGTTATGGTCAAGCCGGCCTTGTCCTATCTGGATATAATATGGCGAGTAAAGGCGGAATGCGGCCGCCCGGTCGCGGCCTACAACGTGAGCGGTGAATACTCCATGATCAAGGCCGCTGCCGCCAACGGATGGATCGACGGAGACCGCGTCATGATGGAAGTGCTGACTTCCATGGTTCGAGCCGGGGCCGATCTGATTTTGACCTATTTTGCAAAGGACGCCGCCGCTCTGCTGCGCTGATTTCACCACGAAGAAACGAAGAACATGAAGGTAGGAATGCATAGCGGAAAAGGGTTTTCTTCGTGAGAGCTTCGTGCTCTTAGTGGATCCGAGAGGAACATGGCACAAATAGATCACACCGAAATGAAAGGCCACCCGCCCGGGGCGCAAACCGGCTCGAGCCTTGCCGCCAACCTGCGGCTCGTGGCCTGGGAACTGACCCGTTCCTGCAATCTCGCATGCGTTCACTGCCGCGCGGCAGCACAGGACTGCCCCTACGAAGGGGAGTTGTCTCTTTCCGAGTGCAAACGCGTGATGGACGAAATTGCCGAAGTTGCAAAGCCCATACTCATCCTCACCGGCGGTGAGCCACTGCTGCGGCCCGATGTTTTCGAGCTGGCACAGTACGGCCATGGTCTGGGCTTCCGGATGACCATGGCTACCAACGGCACCCTGCTCACGCCGCAAATCGTTCAAAACATGCTAGCTTCGGGAATCCAGCGCATAAGCATAAGTCTCGACGGGGCCGACGCCCGCTCCCATGACGCGTTCCGAAAGGTCCCGGGCGCTTTCCAAGGCGCCTTGCGCGGTATCGCTCTTGCCCGGGAAGCAAAACTGGATTTTCAGATCAATACCACCATCACCCGGGCAAATATCGCGGAATTCCCCCAAATCCACGACCTCGTGGTCTCCCTTGGCGCCGTTGCGCACCACATCTTCATGCTGGTCCCCATGGGGCGGGGAAAAGACCTGGCGCAAGATTCCATAAGCGCCGAAGAATACGAAAAGACCCTTCACTGGTTCTATGATCGCCGGGACAAGGCCCCGCTCCAGCTAAAGGCCACCTGCGCCCCGCACTATTACCGCATCATGCGCCAGCGGGCCAGGTCTGATGGTACGCAGATAAGTTTCGAGACCTTCGGGCTCGACGCCATGACCCGCGGCTGCCTGGGCGGGACCGGCTTTGTTTTCATATCCCACCTCGGACAGGTGCAGCCCTGCGGCTACCTCGAGCTGGACTGCGGAAACGTGCGGGAAAAATCTTTCCGCGACATTTGGCTCGACTCCCCTGTTTTCCAAAACTTAAGAGACCTCAAGCGCTACGAGGGCAAATGTGGGAAATGCGAATTCATAAGGGTTTGCGGTGGCTGTCGCGCCAGGGCCCATGAGCTGAGCGGCAACTACATGGCCGAAGAACCTCTTTGCCTCTACGAGCCTCCAGGCGTGTCCAGGCTGTAGGGTGGGCTGTAGGTTGGGCTAAGCGCAGCGCAGCCCAACAAAGACTTTCCAGCACGGACAGGCAGGAACTTTTCATGGCAAGTCTCTCATAGAGCGGAGATAACCGGGAATGAAAACCGCCTGCGGCAAAAGCTTTCCTCGGGAGGCTTTGAAACAGGGGGGCCTGATCGTTTTGATCGCCCTCGCCATTTCCTTGTCGGTGAATTTTATCAGGAGCGGCGGGTTGCCCCTCCTCCCCAGTCCTTCCTCAAAAGCCGCTGCAAACGGTTCCCGAAGCTCAGACGAACCCCTGGTGACCATGGAAGAGGCGCGAGCGCTCTTTTTGGCCCACGGGGCCGTTTTTATCGATGCCAGACCCGAGCAGGACTACCGCTCGGGGCATATCCAGGGAGCTTTGAACCTTCCGGCCAACTCGTTCGATCGGGCGCTGCCCTCCCTTCAAACCAGGATTTCCCCCGACGCCTTCCTCATTGCCTATTGCGACGGCGAGCATTGTTCCCTTAGCCGGGAGGTTGCCGCCCAACTTGTGGCCAACGGCTTTTCACACGTCGCGGTCTTCCTTAACGGCTGGACCCTCTGGCGCAATGCCGGCCTGCCCGTCGCCAAAACCCGCTGATTTCAGTCAAAGGGCAGCGGTTGGCCCTTGCGGTAGACCAGGGCCATGCAGGTTGCGATAAGGCCGCCGTTTTCATCGTGGACCTTGATGTCGTAGGAGGCCGTTTTCCGAGTGAGGCTCACCTCGCGGGCCTCCGCCCTCAGAACGCTTCCCGGCTTGGGGGAAGCGACGTAGGTAATGTTCATGTTCAGCGCCACGGCAAGGGTGCCGTGCGAGTTCGACGCCGTTTCAAACGCCTCGTCGATCAGCGCGAACAGGGCCCCTCCGTGCGCCAACCCGAACAGGTTCTCCATGTCCGGGCGAAATTGCATTTCAACTTTCGAGTAGCCGTCCCCTATTTCCAGGAGTTTGATCCCAAACTTCGCCGCAAAAGGTTCCAGTGGCACCCGGGAATGAAAAGCCTCCCTCAGTTTTTCGTCCATAGCACTCCGCCTCAACTGTCTTGATCCAGGTTCGCAAAATTATCGCAGGAGCAAACCTGCCAAAAATTCTAAATTCCCCCTCTGAGTAATTGCATAACTTCGTTTTTGTTGTATTCTTGTCAAGAAAATTCGAAGGAGTGCGGCGTTATGTTTACGGCTTCTGAACTCTTCGACCTGGCCGTCCGGGTGGAGGAAAATGGCGAGCGATTCTACCGGAGCGCTCTGGAGAAATTAGAACCGGGACCGCTAAAGGAGCTTTTGGGCTGGCTTGCGGAACAGGAAGTAGTGCACAAGAGCATCTTTGCCAAAATTAGCGAGGAACTTGCCGGGCAAACGCAGCAGGATCCCGCCCTTTCATCCCTTGGCCGGGACGTTTTGCAAAGCGCCATGGGCCGCCACGCCTTCTCCCTGGACGAACTCGCAATCGACTCGATCCGGGAGGAAGAGGACATCCTGCGCGCGGCCCTGGTCTTCGAAGAAGATACCTTGATCTTTTTCGACTTCATTACCCCCTTCGTCTCCAACCGGGGCGTACGCGCCATGCTGGACAAAATAAAGGCCGAAGAACTCGGTCACAAGCAGCTCCTGTCGGATAGAATCTCTCAGCTCCAAACATGCCCATAATGGAGAAGTAAGGATGGATAATCCGATCGAAAATTACTGGTTGCTCAGGCTCAAAGACTTAAGAGTCGCCCTGGAAGACAACAATTTCGAGGTCCACATCGCTCGGGATACCGATGAGGCCAGAAAAATCGTAAAAGAGATACTTCCCCGCACGGGGGCAAAAAGCATCGCCTGGGGCGGTTCTGTGACATTCGTGCAAACCGGTCTCTACGATGAACTGAAAAACTGCCCGGACTACGATGTCCTCGACAGCTTTCAGAAGCAACTGCCGCCCGAGGAAATGTTCGAACTCAGAAGGCGCTCGCTTCTGGCGGACCTATTCATTACCGGCGCAAATGGCGTGACGGAGACTGGAAAGCTGGTCAATCTGGATATGACCGGCAACAGGGTGGCCGGCATCACTTTCGGCCCCCGAAACGTCATTATTCTTGCCGGGCGCAACAAGGTTGTGCCGGACGTGGAAGACGCGATGCTCAGGGTGAAAAACTTCGCCGCTCCGGCCAACGCCATGCGCCTCGACAAAAAGACCCCCTGCGTCAAGACCTCGGTATGCGAGGAATGCCGCAGCCCCGAGCGGATTTGCAACACCTGGACGATTACCGAAAAGTCCTATCCGAAGGGCAGGATCAAAATAGTTTTGATAAACCAGGACCTGGGCCTGTAGGGACCTTTAGTCCCTCTCGACCTTTCCCTCTCCTGTTTTGAGGATGGCTCCGTTTCCGGCGTCCACCGCGAGGTCCAAAACGCTATTTTCCTTGGTAACGATTTCCATTTCATATACCAGGTAGCCGTCCAGGTTTATCAGTTCCACCTTGATCGCTTTGCCGGGATATTTTTGGGTTGCGCTGCTTACGGCAGCAGGAAGGGGGATTCTGGCCATCTCGGCAAAGGCGATCTGCTTTTCCCCCTTTATTTGAATCGTGCCTTTCACCTTCTTTTCACAGCCGCTTACGGCCACAGTAAGAACCAACGCAAACACCAGTGCGCAAATCTTCGCGCCGCTCTTCCGTTCCACCATTTGGCAATCTCCTTTTCTGATTGGATGAGTGAACATAGCAACCTGGAACAGCGGCAATATAATACTTTTGAGAAAACTTCACATCTCCGATTTAAATTTAGCCCCGGCTTGTGTTCGGCGGCCGCCTTCGGCCTGGCGCCGAAAACGCCGAGCACTCGGCCACACGCGCGCAGCGCGTATGGCCGACTCCCGGGGGGCGCGGGGGAGACGCTCCCCCGCTCTTTTGACCTTCGCCTTTTCTACCAAGTCGCACCCTTCGGCCAACCGCCCAATCACTGAGACATGGCATTGTGCTCCTGCGGGTTCACATAAATGTATCCCCGGCCGCGCACCGTGATGATCCGTTCCAGTTCCCCCAATCTGTGTCCCAGTTTTTTCCGGAGGTTGCCCATGTGCACGCTCACGCTGCGGTCGTAGGCGGAAAGCGCCCGGCCCAGAACACCTTCGGCCAGCTGTTCGGACGTTATCACTCGGCCGGCCGCTCCCAGCAGCATTTCCAGAAACCCGAATTCGACCCGGGTTAAATGCACCTGCTCGCCGCAATGGTGCACCACCCGGCTCGCGGTATCCAGTTCCACATCGCCCACGCTGATTCTTTCAGGCTTTAAAAGGCGGCGATGCTGATCTTTGGTCCGCCGAAGAATGGCCCGGACATAGGCGACAAGCTCGCGGGGATTGAAAGGCTTGAGCATATAGGCGTCAGCGCCCATTTCCAGCCCGATAATGCCGTCCGTTTTTTTGTCCCGGGTGGTCAGCATGAGGATAGGGGTATCGGACCCGGGACGAAGGGACTTGAGCACCTCGAAGCCGCTTGCTCCCGAAAGCATTGTGGAGAGCACTATCAGGTCATATTGGTCTGCCCGGCGGACCCTGCGTTTCAATTCCTGTTCGCTGTCGTGAACGGAGGTGGTCTCAAAGCCTTCGGCATTGAAACAGCCGGTCAGCAATTCACGTGATTTCCTGTCGTCGTCGATAACCAGGATGCGGCTCATAAGCATACTCCCGATTACATCAGTCGGCGGTGAAACATCCACACCGCAAATGAGAGGGTGAAGGCGGCTATCAGGGCCAGGGGCCACATTTCCGGGAAAATGTAGCGCAGGGATGCGCCTTCCAGAAACACCTTGTGGGCGATTACGATTACGTAGCGCAAGGGATTGATCAAAGTTACGTATTGTATCCCCGCGGGCATGTTGGAGATCGGAGTGTTCAACCCCGAGAGCATGGCCAGGGGAGTGATGGTCAGAAAGCTTCCCAGAAGCGCCTGCTGCATGGTCCCCGCCACCGATGAGACCATCAGCCCGATCCCCACTGCCGCCACCAGAAAGAGGAGCACCCCCGGGTAGAGGTTTAGAAGCGATCCCTGGAAAGGAATCCGAAACCAGAAAATGGCCAGGGCCAGAACCATCGTCACCTGCACCAGCCCGATCAAAACACTGGGCGCCGACTTGCCGATCATGATTTCGATCGGCCGGAAAGGGGTGACCAGCAACTGGTCGAATGTCCCCTGTTCTCTTTCGCGGGCAACGGACATGGCCGTTATAACGATCATCTGGACCAGGGTGAGCATGCCGATCAGCCCGGGTATCATGAACCAGCGGGTCTCCAGGTTGGGGTTGAACCAGGCCCTGGCCGAAGGTTCCACCGGCGGGGAGGTAAGTCCCTTGGCGCTCCTCCACCGGGAATTGAACGCATCGGTTATGGTGGCGATGTAGTTCAGGGCCGTCCCGGCGGTATTGGAGTTTCGACCGTCGGCTATGACCTGCACGTCCGCCGGTTGACCCGTGAGCAACCGCCGCTCGAAATCGGATCCTATCTGAACGACCAGGATGGCCTGCCTGTCGTCTATTATCGATTTGATCTCCCTTTGGTCCCCCAGGTTCGCAATGCGTCGAAAAGTCCCCGATCCGTCGATCATGGCCAGGAACTGCCGGGACGCATCGCTTCTGTCCTGGTCGTAGACCGCGTAGCGCACCCGGTTGAGATCGTAGGTGGCCGCATATCCAAAGACAAGACCCTGGAGCAGCGGGGGAATGAGCACCACAAAACGGCTCCTGGGATCTTTCAAGATGGCCAGAAGCTCTTTCCATATCAGGGCCGCGATTCTGCGCAGGCTTTCCATGTCTTATTACAGCCTCTTCTTTGTTTTTCGCAGCGTCAGGCCGAAAAGAACCAGCAACATTACGAGCATCACGGCGCAATCCGGAATAATGATGCTCCAGATGTCTCCGGCCAAAAACAGGGTTTGCAGCAGTGAGACGTAATAGCGGGCGGGAAGCAGGTAGCTTACCAGGCGCACGGCTTTGGGTACGCTGGCCAGGTCGAAGATGAAACCCGAGAGGAAAACGGCGGGCAGAAAAGCGGCGATCAGCGCGATCTGGCCGGCGACGAACTGGCTGCGCGTAATCGATGAAATCAATAGCCCGAACCCCAGGGCCACACAGAGATAGAGGGCCGAAACCGCGGTCAGGACGAGCAGCGACCCCCTCAAAGGCACATGGAAAAGAAACCGCCCCGTGGAGGCGGTCAGCAAAAGACCGGCCATACCGAGAAGGAAATAAGGTACGGTCTTCCCGATAAGAATCTCCCCGGCTCGAACCGGGGTGACAAAAAGGGCCTCCAGCGTCCCGCGCTCCCACTCGCGAGCCATTACCATGGCCGTTAGAAGTGCGCCCGTAATCGTCATTATGAGCACCACCAGCCCGGGAACCAGGAAGTAGCGGCTGTCCGAATCGGCGTTGAACCAGATTCGGCTCTGGACCACAACGGGTCCGACCGAGGAATCGGCGCCCGCGCTGTTTCTTTGCCCCATCCACTGCCCTATGGCCCCCCTGGCGTAGCCCTCGATTATCCTCGCCCGGTTGGCATCCACTCCCTGCACTATCACCTGGATCGGTGCGGTTCCAATTAAGAGCCGGCGGTCGAAATTCTGCCCCAGCCGCACGATCCCGTCCACACGGCCTTCCCGCATGAGGTCCTCCGCTTTTTTCATGGAAGTGACCGTGGTGATCCTGAAGTACCTGGACAGCCCGAACGCCGCGCCGACACCTGCGGATACGGGCGTGGGGTTTTCGACCACCAGGGCCACCGGTATATCCTTCGGGTCCAGGGACAGGCCGTAGCCGAAAAGCAGAATCAAAAAAATGGGCAAAACAATGGCGATCGCTATGCTGCTGGGATCGCGAAAGATCTGCAGCATTTCTTTGCGCAGCAGGGCCGTGATGCGGCGAGCACTCATTGTCCGCTCCTCAGGTCCCGGGGGTAATCGGTTTGCCATTTTCACTTCTCAGGCCGCGCTCTGGCGAAAATCTTCGACTATCGCTATGAACGCATCCTCGATAGTCGGTTCTTTTGGTTCCACGACACGGGCGCGCTGTCGGATGCCCGCCGGGGTTCCCGCAGCCAGTATTTCCCCGTCCACCATGATGACCATGCGATCGCAGTACTCCGCTTCTTCCATGAAATGGGTGGTGACGATCACCGTCACCCCGTGGTCGGCCAGCGCGCTTATCCTCTGCCAGAACTCGCGTCTTGCCAGAGGGTCCACGCCCGAAGTCGGTTCGTCCAAAAAAAGGATTTCGGGTTCGTGCATCAGCGCGCAGGCCATCGCCAGCCGCTGCTTGTACCCCCCCGGCAGCTCCCCGCTGGTTTGCCCGGTAATCGCCTGCAAATCAAACTGCTCGATCGCCCAATCGACCCTTTCCCGCTGGCGGGCCCCCCGCAATCCGTAGGCGCGGGCAAAAAATTCCAGGTTTTCCGAAACGCTCAGTTGTCCGTAGAGCGAAAACTTCTGGGCCACATAGCCGATGCGCTGCCGGGCCGAGGCGCGGGCGCGGCGAAGGTCCACACCGGCTACCCCCAGGGTCCCTTCACTGGGCGGAAGCAGGCCGCAAAGCATCCGGAAAGTGGTGCTCTTCCCCGCCCCGTTAGGCCCCAGAAGACCGAATATTTCACCTCTTCGGACCTCAAAGGAAGCGTCCTTTACGGCCGTGAACTCTCCGAATCTTTTGTAGAGATTTCGGACTTCGACCACCACCTCATCGGAACTGACGTGCTTCGCCCCGTTTGCCACCCCCCCGGACAGGAACCGGGTATCCACCGTATGGTCTGAGGCCCGGCGCACCAGTGTCATGAAACCATCCTCGAAGCGGGGCGCGATCGGAGTTGGCGTAAGCCCCTGGAACAAGGGGTCGTCCCTGGCCGGATCGGTGGAGGTGGTCAACCGAACCCTCTCGCCTTCGAGGCTCGCATCCACCACCGCGCTCCCGGATACCAGCCGGAACTGGAGTTGACGAGGCTTAAGGGATGCGGGCGTTTCCACTCGAAAAACCCTTCCCGCCGCAATCGAGCTGATCTTGGAGGGTACCCCGCTTTCCAGCACCCGCCCCTTGAAAAGAAGGATGGTCATGCCGCACCGCTCGGCTTCATCGAGGTAGGAGGTGCTGAGCAGTACCGTCAGGTTCTGCTCCCTTGCCAGGTGGTAGACGATTTCCCACAATTCCCGGCGGGAAAGCGGGTCCACCCCCACGGTCGGTTCGTCCAGCAAAAGCAGTTCCGGTGTGCTCACCAATGTGCAGGCAAGCCCCAGTTTCTGTTTCATCCCTCCGGAAAGCCGCCCGGCAAGTCTGCCGGTAAATCGGGATAGACCGGTCATCTGCATCAAGGCGGGATAGCGTTCGGCCCTGGCCTCCCGCGAGAGCCCGTGAAGGTCGGCATAGAGGTCCAGGTTTTCCTGTACGCTCAGATCCTCGTAGAGACCAAACTTCTGGGGCATGTAGCCCACACGGGACTGCACCGCCTGGGGTTCCGAGGCCGCATCGATTCCAAGCACCCGGATAGAGCCGGCCTCGGGCCTGAAAAGACCCGCCGTAAGCCGGATCAGGGTGGTCTTTCCCGCCCCGTCCGGACCGATCAGTCCGGTGACCGTTCCGCGCGAAACCGAAATGGAAACCGAATCGAGGGCCTTTATCCTTTCCTTGTTGACCTGAACAAATTCCTTGGTCAACTCCCGGCTTTCGATTACATACGGCCCCACCAAAGCTCCCTTATCGCTCACTTTTTCTTCCACAATCCCTCATGTGACCTCGGAACACCCAAAAGGTTAGGGGGCACGCTTCCTCCTGCTCTCTTTCAGAGATCCGAAGGGCTAAGAGCCGCTGGGTGGGACCCGTAGGTTGGGGTGAGCCTCCGCGAACCCCAACAGAATTGCCCTGCGACTGGCGCCCCGGTCGATCCCATGCTCTTGCTCTTTTAAGATACACGGTTGTACTAAGCGGTAGCGCAGCCCAACAATCCCGCCCGGCGATCACACCGCCAACTTTTCAGAGCAGTTTCTCATGTCGACCCGGGATACCCGGAAACCGCCAAAAGTCCATGGTTTGGGCTTGGCAATCCCGGCTGCGGCGGCACGCCGCCCCGGCCGGCGATCCCACCGCCAACTTTTCAGAGCTGTTTCTCATGTCGACCAGGGACACCCGGCAACCACCAAAGTCCGTGGTTTGGGCTTGGCTAATCCCGGCTGGCGGTCCCACCGCCGCTGCGGCGCCACGCCGCCACCACCGTCGCGGGCATGCCCAGCCGCAGTTCGTCGCGCGGGTCGGTCACAAAAACCCTCACTTCGTAGACCAGTGAGGTCCGAAGATCGGTCGTTTCCACCGATTTTGGCGTAAAGGAAGCGCTGGGAGAGATGAACCCCACCCACCCGTTGTAAACCTTCCCCGGAAAGCTGTCGGTGGACACTTGGGCCTTCATGCCCTGGTGGAGCTTGCCCAGATCGGGTTCGGAAACGTAAACCCTGACCCACTTGGGGTTTGTTATGGCGATGTCGAGCACCGGCCTCTGGGGAGAAGCCATTTCTCCGGGTTCGAGTATGCGATTTTGCACCACTCCGTCGGTGGGACTCACCAGGGTGGCGTAAGCCAGGTCCTGCCCGAGAAGAGCCAGGTTTGCCTCATCGGCTCGAAGCGTAGCCCGCGCCTGGGCTTTGTCCTCCTGCCGGGGGCCTTTCACTGCCAGCTCCAGCGCCTTTTGATTTACCCGCAGCCTGCCTTCGGCCATCTCGAAAGCCGCCTTCGCGCTGTCCCGGTCCTGGCCGCTGGTGGCGCCGCTAACCGAAGTCTTACTGGCCCGCTCATACAGCAACCGCGCGTTGGTAAGATCGGCTTTGGCCGAATCGACATTGGCCCTGGCCTGATCGATCTCCTCCGGACGAGACCCGCGCTCCAACCGCGCCACCACCTCCCGCTGCGCCTCCACCCGCGCCCGCGCCTCATCCACCGAGGCCTTCAGACGCTCCTTCTGCAGCGTTCCCAACACCTGCCCCTTCTTTACCCGGTCACCTTCCCGCACCAGAATGGATTGGATTCGCTCGTTTCCGTTGAAAGCCAGGTTTACCTGCCGCAAATCGACGTTGCCGTACAGCACGAGCTCGTCCCTGGAACTCCCCCGGCGCTCGTGGATTTCGTAGGCCAGGGCTGCTATGGCGCCGATAACGATAATGAGAATGAAGATAATTGTCTTTTTCATCCCGTGAGCCTTCCTCCGTCCGAGCAAGTATAGATTTAGGGACGGCGGGCAGTCAAACACAAATTTCAACTTTAAATTTGAATTTGACATTCAGATCTGCCGGCGCTACATTTCGCTCCATGATGGAAAATAGAAAAGAATACAAAGAGGGGGGGCTCTCCTCCGAATACACCACCAGGAATCGTATTATAGAGGCCGCCGGGCATCATTTTGCCCAAAAGGGCTTCGACCGCGCGACGTCCCGGGAAATCTGCGACCTGGCCCGGGTAAACTCGGCTGCCGTAAACTACCACTTCGGGGGAAAAGAGCAGCTCTATGTGGAAGTGCTGCGCGAGGCGCACCGCCGGGTGGTACATTTCGGGGTCCTCAAGGATTTTGCGGAAGCAGTCGATCTATCGGAGAAAAAAATAGAGGAGTTTTTCCTGGGGTATCTCAGGTCGCTGCTGGGCAACTCGCCCGAGAGCTGGGCGACCAGGGTCATGCTGCGCGAGATGGCGGCCCCGACCGCTGCCTTCGATGAACTGGTGCAACTCCAGATCCGCCCCACGGCCATGCTTTTTCGTTCTCTGGCGGCGCATGTCATGGGGCTGCCGGTGGACCACGAAGGGGTTGCGCGCGCTGCCATAAGCATCGTCGCACAGTTCGCCTTCCTTTTTCAGAACCGCAAAGTGGTCGAACTGGTCAACCCCGAACTCGAACTGAGCGGGGAGGGAATCGACCGAATGGCCAACCATATCTGGCGATTTACCATGGCGGGGCTAAAAGCCGTGGCGGGGGACTGCAAAAACAGGACTGTGCAATGAAAGGTTTGGGAGGGGCGGTTCGGCGGGCAGGGGTGCTCATCCTGGCGCTTTTGAACGCGGGGTGCGTCGTCGGGCCCAACTATTCCCGGCCGGCCGTACCCCTCGAGAAAAGTTGGCAGAAGGCCGGGAGCGCTTCCACCCTTGAGCCCCGGGATGTCCGCTGGTGGCGCAAACTGCAAGACCCGCAGCTCGTAAGGTTTATCGGGATGGGGATTTCCGGAAACCAGAACCTCAAGGAGGCGGAGGCCAGGGTCCGGGAAGCCAGGGCGCTCCGGGGCGTGGCGGTCGGGGCCCTTTTGCCGCAGGCGAACCTCGGCGCCTTATTTTCCCGCTCGCATACCAGCGAAAATGCGGGACTCATTTCTCAACTGCCTCAGAAAAATCTGATCAATTTTAATCAAAATCTCTACCAGCTCGGCTTTGACGCCAGCTGGGAAATCGATATCTTCGGGGGCAATCGGCGCGCGGTGGAAGCCGCCTCCGCTCGCGCGGCGGCCGGCATCGATAATTGCCGCGACGTGATGCTCACCGTGATCTCGGAAATCGCCAGAAATTATGTGGAGCTGCGAGGTGCTCAAAAGCAGCTGGCTGTGGCGGAAGAAAACAGTTGTATCGAGCGCAGGACCCTCCAACTGGTCAAGGTGAAGTTCGACGCCAAAAGAGCTTCGGACCTGGATGTGGAGCGGGCGAGAGCGCAATTTGAACGTACCGGCGCAACCATCCCGCCCCTCAAGGCCTCCGTTCGTGAATCCGCTTACCGTATAGCGGTTTTAACGGGACGCCCCCCCGACGCCCTGCTAAATGAACTGCTGGCTACGGCCCCGATTCCGAACCCGCCCGATATTGTCCCCGTGGGGCTGCCCTCGGACCTGCTGCTGAGAAGACCCGACCTCCGACGAGCCCGGGATGACCTCCACGCGGCCACCGCCGATATTGGTGTCGCCACCGCCGACCTTTTCCCCCGCTTTTTTTTGACCGGCCAGGCCACGCCCCAGGCCGCCAAATTCTCGGACCTTTTCCGGCAAAGCAGTTTGATGTGGTCCTTCGGGCCAAGTATTCAGTGGCCGGTTTTTCACGGCGGTCAAATCCGCTCCAACATCAGGGCGACCGAGGCCAGGCGGGACGAAGCGCTCGCCCGCTACCGCCAGGCCGTGCTGAGCGCCATGCAGGACGTGGAGACCTCTCTTGTCCGCTACGGTGAGCATCAGGTCCAAAGAGAGCGCCTGGCTCGCTCGTTTCAAGCCCAGAAAAGGGCCGTGGACCTGGCAAACGAACGGTACGGGCAGGGGGTCTCCGACCTTTTGACCGTCCTCGATGCCCAAAGGCAGCTGGCCGATATCGAAAACAGCCTGGCCGTTAGCCGGACGCAGGTGATGGATAACCTGATCAGCCTCTACAAGGCCCTGGGAGGAGGCTGGGAAGAGCCCGCGCCGTAATGTCACCGGAGTCCATCACAGTCGCTTTGGAATGGATATGCGAAAAGTGATCCCAACCTCTTTTAAAGCCTCCCCCGGTTTTGCCGACTCCACAATCCGCGGATGAACGTAAAAAAAAGAAAAGGAACTGATCCGCAGATTAGGCAGATGAGTGCAAAGCATTGGCCCTTCGCAAAAATCTTCACCATCTGCGGATTAGTCCCTGCTAATTTCTAGAAGGGAATACTCCGTATAAAGAAATGATCCAGTTCATCACCACGTATGGCTGCATGATGTTATGAGGTTGTCCTCCCCCCGTCGGAGAAACCCGCACGACCCCGGACGCCATAAAAGCAGTTGGAGCTCCGGTGCTGTAGATTTGCGTCCGGCCGGTGTTGGCCAAGACCGCTCCCCCGGGGTTGGGCGAATTTGCCGTATTAGGAGAAGCCGCTAGTGAGGCGCTGTGCCTGTGGTAGGGCATCTCGGCGATGGTCAGCGTGTGAGTCTCCGCCCCGCCTCGTTCCCCCATAGTCCTGCTCGTCAGCCCTGCCCCCTGCCCTTGGCCGAGTGGAACGCGCCCCTGCAGGTCCGGCAATGCAAATGTCTGGACGCCGTCCCCCCCATACGTCGTTCCGAGCAGCGAAAAAAGCGCCGTATTCTGGGAGATGGGCAGCACTTGGCCTTGACATATCTGCCAGCCCACGGGAGCAAAGTTAAACGCCACCAGGGCGAGTTGACCGATAAACGGTTCCGTCGCTTGGGCGCTCGCGGTCTGGGGGATCATGGGAAGGCCCGCCAGAACAAAAATAAACAACACAATCAGGATACTTTTCTTCATAGCCTTTCCTCCTTTGTTTACATTGCGCTTTGAAATTTTGCGCGAAATCAACTCGTCACGCACCGAGCCCGCCTTCTGAATCGCAAAAGGGCCATCATAAACAAACCGGGACCCAGAAGGATCAGAGTACCTGGCTCGGGGACCGGGGATACCGCTCCTTGGGATGCCTGTGTAATATCATCTATATTGAACACATAGCCCTGTGGAGGGCCATTGCTCACCAGTTGTACGCTTGAAAACCCCGTCGAAGAGTCGAGAAGGCCGATAAAGTATGCGGTACTACCATGGCCCAGGGTCTTATCAGCGGTTCCGGAGTTGTTGGCCATGTCCCCCGTAGAGGTCACCAGGCTAAAGTCGCCCGAATGATCTAAGAATTAGTGTGGCGCGGCGTGCTCGCAGCGAATCTCCACGGCCCGAGGAACCAAGCCGCCGCACAATTCGCATTGAATTAAGCCGGTCCGACCTGGGATTTTAAGGGCTACGTTTCTGGATCGTGGGGCCGCGGTTGCTCTTCGGGGTAATAATATGCTGGTCGGGGGTCGTATCGCAATGAAAATCCAGGTTGCATGTCGCGTATAAAGAGCAGATCTTGTAGCCTGATCTGCTCCTCCGAGAACGACTCGCTTTGGCAAGGACGTAAAAGAGCGTTGACTGGAAACGCAGGTTTTCCGCCCGAGCCTGTAACTTGTGCGTTCTATCCATTTCCCTCTTCATGCGGGCCCCCTGTTGCGATCGCCGCCGATTGTTTTGACCAGTCTCATCGCAGCGCCGCAGTGCGGACAAAGGAGGACTTCTGACTTCCGGGGTCCCATGGGTTTTTCTGGTTCAGAGACCTTCAAGATGGCTTCGAGCACGGAAGCGGCCGCCAAAGTATTCTGGAGAAGCTTAAGGATTTTTCTTTTTGTAGGACTTAGCAGGCCATAATACCTCACTTTATGAAAGCCGGCGGGAAGAACATGCTGAAGAAACCTGCGGATGAACTCCATCGGGGAAAGCGTCATTCGGCGGAGAGCGCCGGCATCAGATTCCCGATACCGGAATCTGACCGTTGCATCTCCGAAGTGTTCTATGCGGTTGTTGGAGATGGCGACACGGTAGACATATGGGGCGAGATACTTCAATGCCGCTTCTCCGTCGCCTACCGGCTTGGAATGGACAACCCATGGCTTTTTCCAGACTCTTTGATCGATCGAGTCGAGGAAGCCGAGCTTTTCAAGCTCGTCCCTGATCTTGGCTCGAAAGATTATTGAAAGCGCCCTGACGGGTACGAAGAACTTTTTTCCGGAAGGAATCCATCTGAGCCACTCTACACAGCGTGTCGCCGTTATTCACTTCCGCAACTTACTCCATTTTCGTGGCTCATTTCGTTTTTGGCACAGGCGAACCAGGTTGGGCGAAAAAGCGCCATCGCTTACGATATCGCTGCTGGGACTGCTCCTGTGGAAAACATACGGAAAAGACGTAAATCAAGCCGCAATAAATATTGCTCCGGCGCGCGCCGGCTGGTATGAGTGAGCCTTGGCGGGTACCTGGTCCATCATAGCGTGGGTCACCGGTTAGCCCGGCCGCGGCCTCTTTTCCCACCTGTATTTTAGGGATTCGATCCAGAAGGGCACAATATGAGCCATCTCAGGTTAAAACTGCTTCCGTTGGTTCTGGGGTTGTGTTTTCTCTCGACTAACGCTTGCGCCGGCCTTTACTGGGAAACCGAAATCGTCTCTGCGCCCATCCCCAATCAACCCGCCAGGAGCACTGTTCAGAGGAACTACTATACGAAGAACGCCTCACGGGTGGAAATAGGGGCAGACACCGTAATCATTACTGATTATGTTCGCCTGGTAATGTTTCAACTGAATACCGCGAACAAGACCTATATCGAGGTAAATCTTGCTTCGGGTCCCTCCACCGGAGGGGGGGAGATGGAAAGGGCTGAGGCGCCGACAGTGAAACCCGCAAACGAGGTCCGCACCATCGCCGGCTACAAATGCCGGAAGGAGAAGGTCACCTTCATGAAGGCGCAATCCGAATACTGGGTCACAAAGGATATCAAAGGCTATGCGGAGTTCAGCGACATCGGGGCCAACCTTGCTGACTTAAGCAAGAAGGCTCCGAACCTCAGACAAATGAGTTTCGTCGGGATGATTGACGTTCTGGATGGTTTTCCGGTGCGGGAAGTTACGCCTCTTTTGGGTGGGAATATAACCTCCACTCTGCGGAAGATCGAACAGAAAAAGCTGGCCCCGGAACTCTTCCAGGTTCCCCAAAACTACAAACTTAGATGATTCTTCGTTTCCCTTGTTGTGCGTTGGCTCTTGATGCGGCGTCGCGGTGGTTTGAATTAAGATGTCGTTCAACGGACTCTTGGCAGCCGAAGTAGTGCTCCACTCCGTCATGAAACCGATCTTGAAGGCTTTAGGCCTTTAGTCAAAGTCCGAAGGGAGTTGAATATCATCCTTTTTTAAGGTTGGACCAGCTCTCTTGATGTAGACAGCATAATGCGCTTTACTATCATTGATAACAGCCTCATTTAGAAGCACAAGGAGATCGAACGGGGCGGCGGGACAAAGACCATTGCGGTGGACGTGCGGATTTTCGCCGCGACCCACAGGGACATCGAGGAGATGGTGAGGACCGGAAAATTTAGAAGCGACCTGCTGTTTCGGCTAAACGTCTTTCCGATTGTGATCCCCCCGCTGCGCCGGCGCAGGGAGGACGTCCCGGCGCTGGTTCATCACTTTGTGGCCAAAAAGTCGAAGGACCTCAAAATCTATCCTCCCCCCTTCGTTTTGCCCGAACAGACCGAGAGGCTCAAAGCTCACCACTGGCCGGGCAACGTGCGGGAACTGGAAAATCTGGTCGAACGAGCGCTCATAAACAATCGGGGCAAGAAGAAAAACCAGCGTTTGACCTTCGAGCTTTTCGAAACGCCGAGGACTTCCGAGGTTCCGGAAACGGTTTTCGGAGAGGCAAGGAACCTGGTTAGCCTGGATGAAGCCGCTTCGCAGCACATCCGCCGGGCCGTCGAGGTCTGCAACGGCAGGATCAGCGGCCCGCTTGCTTGGAATAAACCCCAACACCCTGAGAAGCCGAATGAGGAAGTTGGGGATTCCCTGCAAATAGAAGGGCGTCCATTTTCACCCCTTTACCCGCCGGGCGAACTATCAAGATATCTGCCCCGCTTCGCCCCCCCCGGGCTGGCTTCAGCTTGGGAAAAATCTTGACAAAGGTTCTATATGGAACTATTTCTGGGTTCACTATGAAAACGGATGAAGTGATAAGCTTGATCTCAAGAATCAGACAACGCGCCAATGAACTCATAGTAGATCAACTGGAGCAACGCGGGGTGTCCGGGATTGTTCCATCGCACGGAAACATTCTTGTCCAGCTCTACCGGCATGGGCCTTTGCCGATCAGCCGCCTGGCTACGCTGGTAGGTAGGAAAAAGAATACCCTGACGGTCCTGGTCGGCAAACTGAAAACGACTGGCTACGTTGAGCTGTGCAAATCCCCGGAAGACAGCAGGGTGACGCTGGTTGAGCTGACGGACAAAGGCCAGGTTTTCAGGCAACAGTTCGAGCATATTTCCTCTAACCTTTTAGAGATGACCTGGGGAGATATGCCCCTGCTGGAGCGTGAAGCCCTGATCGGGAGCCTGGAAAAGCTGGAGAGGAACCTTGGGGGATAAAGGGGGCGAATTCATGAGCGACATTCCCTGTAAACGCGTCGTTGTTTTTGGAGCCACCGGACAAGTGGGTATGGTTCTCTCACGAGAGTTGAAACGGCTTGGCCATGAGGTATTGGCTGTATCGCGCAGCATAACGGCGGATAACCGGAACCGGCTCGAAGCTCTTGAAGCCCTCGGGGTCCAACTCCATTTCCAACCCGGATTAAAAGATGTCGATCGTTTGGCCGCAGCGCTTTCCGGCTATGATGTCGTAGTGGTGGCCCTTCGAGCCAATGTTCGTCTGGTGGAAGAACTTGAGCCGCCCATTCTGGAGGCGGCTGTCGCGGCAAAAGTGCGCCGCTTCGTACCGGATGAATTTGGGACTCATACCAAAGCTCTCGATTACGGTGTGGGGACGCTCTTTGATGCCAAAAAAAGATTTCAGGAGCGGGTCTTTGCGTCGGGTCTGGAATGGACCCTGGTTTTTCCGGGGGGCATGTTCGATTATTTTTTACCCAATTTGCGGTTGTTCGAGAAAATCACAACCTTCGGAGACCTCCACTGCCTGTTTCCCACCCACTCGCTCCACGACATTGGCGTCATCTCCGCCCGAGCCATCACCGATCCCCGCACTGCCAACAGAGCCGTCCAGATGTATGCCAATGTAGTCAATCAGGAACAACTGATGAGCGGACTCAAACGGTGTTGGCCTGATTATCCCTTTGAATTCGAACATATTTCTTCTGAAACCATCCTCTACTTGAAGGATCACGGCGATCCGGATCGCATCTCAGCCAAAGGCGGTGTAGAGCCTGATCGGGAGCGCCACGGCATAAACTACGCCAACTACGTCCTCGGAAGATTGGCCTCACTTGATGATCCCGGCACACTGAATGCCAACGATCTCTACCCGGATCACGTTTACCAAAAACCGGAACAAGCCCTGGCCGACCCGCGGTTTGTTTTCGGCAAAACTCCATAGAAAATAGTGATCCTCAAGCAGACAACGGCATGAATGTTGGCCTCAGCCCGGGTAATGGCTTGAGTCGCCGCCAGGCCGGGCGTATACTACCAAGTCGGGTGCGGGCTCGGAAGAACCTCTCCGATACCTGGCGCCCCATCCCTCCATATCCCGTCTAAAAAAAGGAGATCTAATGAACACCGACCGCATGATGTTTCGTATTTTCGGGTGTTTTGTCCTGGTAAGCCTGCTGCTCTCAGTCGTCTGGTCGCCGAAGTGGTTGTGGTTTACGGCTTTCGTCGGGGCTAACGCCGTTCAGGCTTCTTTTACCGGGTTTTGTCCCATGGCGAAGCTTCTGGTAGCCTTAGGGATCAAACCGGGTGAAAATTTCCACTAGAAAGCAGCCGGTTCTCACTTCAGTGGGCGCCCATCGGCGGACCCTTGCGCAGACTCGCTTTTCTTAGCGCCAGGGCCGCCGGAACACACAAAAGACTGCAGACGGCCAGAAACTTGAAATCATCCATATAGGCCAGAAGGGTGGCCTGCCGCACCGCCACTTCGTAGAGGGACAGAATGGCTTTGTGGCTGGCGTGATTAGAAACGCCGCCCAGGGTAAAAAGCGATTGGAACCGGGTGAAGTAGCCCTGAAAAACCGGGTTATAGGCATTGAGATGGGCTGCGATGTAGGTCTGGTGCTCCTGGGCGCCGCGGGCCAGCATTGTGGTCACAATCGAAATCCCGAAACTGCCTCCGATGTTTCTCATCAGGTTGAAAATCCCCGTGGCGTTGCCCATCTGCTCGTTGGGCAGACCGGCCATGGTGGTGGTGGCCAGCGGTACGAAAATGAGCCCCATCGCAAGCCCCATGAGGATGTTGGGCCAGACGATGTTTAGAATCGAGATCTGCAGGTTCAGCCCGCTCAGCATGTAGGAGGAATAGGCGAGCAAGAGGAACCCGCAGGTCATCAGCTTGCGGCTGTCCACCAGCCCGATGACTCTTCCCACGAAAAATACGGCCAGGATTGCCCCGATACCGCGGGGAGTAAGCGCCACTCCGCTCCAGAAGGCCGTATATCCCATGAGGTCCTGCACCAGCAGCGGCTGAAGAGTAATGGTGCTGTAGAGCACGATGCCAACCAGGGTCACCAGGGCTGTCCCGACGGCGAAGTTGCGTTCTTTTAGCGCCCTTAGATTGACGATGGGCTCCTTTTCCCGGAGTTCCCAGATAACGAAGACAATCATCGAAACCAGGGAAATCAAGGCCATCCAGCGAATCCAGGGGGCTGAGAACCAGTCGTCGCGCTCCCCCTTGTCCAGGATGATCTGCAGGGTGGCCAGCCCGATGGCCATGAGCGAAAATCCCACATAATCGATCCGCACCGAGGACCGCCTGGCGGACAGAAGATAAGGCGGGTCTTCTATGAACAACTGGCACAGATAAAGCGCCAGCACCCCCACCGGCAGGTTGATATAAAAGATCCATCGCCAGGTGTAATTATCGGTTAGCCACCCGCCCAGCGTGGGCCCGATTATGGGGGCCACCACCACGCCCATGGAGAAGGCCGCCATGGCCACCCCGCGTTTTGCCGGCGGGAAACTTTCCAGCAGAATGGATTGCGAAATGGGCTGCAGGGCCCCGCCCGCGGCGCCCTGAATGATCCTGGCCACGATGAGCGCGCCAAGCGTAGGGGCCGCTCCGCACGTGGCGGAAGCCACCGAAAACAGGGCGATGCAGGTCATCAGGAAGCGCTTGCGGCCAAACCGGATGCCCAACCATCCGGTGGCGGGCAACACGATGGCGTTTGAGACCAGGTAGCTGGTCAGCACCCAGGTGGCTTCATCGGTTGTGGCGGAGAGATTTCCGGCAATGTGAGGCAGGGCCACATTGGCGATGGAGGTGTCCAGCACTTCCATAAAAGTGGCCAGCATCACCGAAATGGCTATCAGCCAGGGATTGTAACTGGGAATCCATCTTGTTTCGGCGGGAGGAAAATTGTTTTCGGCGGTCACGCCTTCGCAGCTCCTTTAGACATGCCGCCCTCCTCAAAAAAGTCCCGGGAAAAGCGCTTCAAATGAACAGGGGCATCAGTGGCCTTGCGGTAATGGGCGACGAGTCAAACCGGGTCTTCGACCCAGGACCACTCGCCTTCTTCTGTCAGCTTTTCAGCCATACCGGCGATTATTTCCGTGGCCGTGGTGAAGTCGATTACTCCCGTGTCGATCGCCAGGTGGTAGTTGCGCACATCCAACCGATCCAGGCCGGTGCAAAATCGGGTGTAGCGGTTGCGCTCCTGGTCGCTGCGATCGATCATCTCGGCGGCCTCCTTCTGGTTTTGGGCGCCATAGATGCTCATGACCCTTCGTATTCGAAAGCTGAACGGAGCGTGGACAAACACATTGAGTAATTTCGCCCGTCCGCGCAGAAAATAAAATGCCCCCCGGCCGACGACAACGCATGGCCCTTTGGACGCCAGTTCCTGCACAATTCGATTTTGGGTTTCGATCAGCAGTTCATCGGAAATCCAGCGCGGCGGCGGGGTGTAGACGCCCTCGGCGGCGCCCATGGCAAAAACGGCTATAAGCTTTTCCCAGAAGCTTTGCAGCCGCCCGTCCCTGTTTTCCAGCTCCCCCTCCTGGCAGCCCAGCTCTTTGGCCGCCTCCTGCAGGATCTGCTGATCTATGTATGCGTAGCCCAGCCGCTTGGCCACCTGCCTGGCGACATAAGAGCCTCCGCTGCCCAGTTCGCGCATGATCGTTATGGTATTTGGACGCACCATCCTGCTGTGACCTTTAACCAGTGGGAGAGAAAAGCCCTCCAGCACCAAGATTAAATTTAAGTCCGCTAAACATTTTGGGAAGAATGTCAAATAAAGGCCGCTTCGAAAGTTTATCGGCCGGGCATCAGCCTTCGGTCTGCGTGCTCCTTTTGGCTTCATCGATCAGTTCGAGAATCGAGGCGAGCCTTTCCTTGGGTCTTTTGCCCTCGAACTCCTGCCATTGTTGCGGCGAAAGTCGTGCTTTCAAATATTTTTCTATGGGAAAGTAGGGTTGCCAGCAGACAACGATCCGATGACAAGGAAGGTTTCCCCCTTCCCGCAGGCAGTATGTGAACGGCGCTTCCCCGCCCAACCGCGGGCACCTTATCCAGAGTTGATCGCTTCCATCCATGCTATCCGGCCTGTTGTCCCGACTCATCAGTCGGCGATGGTAAACAATATCGGCATGTCCCTGGAGACCCGCCGCCTTCAGCTTGAAATCAATTCGATTCTTCTAGAATGACAAACGTCGGAAAAATCATCCGGATTAAAGGTGACCACTGCGTCTATTTTTGTATTTCTATCCTCGATGGCCAGCCTTATGACCCAATCGACAAGACTAAGCGACATCCATGGCGCCGTGCTCCTGGACACCTTTTCCAATGCTTTGTCACGGTATGGTTCATCTGATAACCGCACGGTGTTGGCATGACCGGAATATACAAAAAAACCGTCAAGCCAAACACGCCTCTTAACGAACCTTGTATTGAGTGTCTCGTAAAGACAGGGCCAGGGAAGAACCAAATTTGAATGGTCCAGAAGGTCGGCAAGTATCCGCGCGTCTTCGTGGTAGGTATCTCTAATATCGTAAAGAGCATACCAAAAGCCCGAATCCACCAGCAGGTTCTTAGCCATATCTATTGCACTTCCTCATCTACCTGGGACTCCTGGGGACCATACCCCGACCAGGGCGCCGCCTTGCGCTTTCCGAACAGGAATTTACCTTTTATTCTCCGATCTTCACGCCATATCATGTATACACGGTCGTGTCTGGCCAGGGACATGCACTGGGAGAGGTCCTGCTGAATTTCCTCAACCAAGGTGTTTGTGTATTCGTATTCGAGCGTCGCCAGGCCGTTTCCACATTCCTTGGCGTTATGGTTGTCAAGCCAGGCATAAAGCCCCTCATAATCGCCTTTCACTCCCAAGTCGTAGGAAATCCAGATCGATTTCTTCATCTCTCAATCCTTACATGCGTCACATCCCTGGTTCGGCGCAATATCTCTAACTTCGCGCCCTTGCAAACACGACCTGAAATCAGGGTGGAGGCGCCCGAAGCCCAAGCTCCACGGACGCCTCCCACTGTGGATGCCCCCTACGGTTTCGGATAATTTTCGATCGCCTTGAGGGCCACGGCGATCTCCTCGTCGCTCAGTCTGTGATTGGCGAGCTTCCCGGTGAGAAAGGAATCGTAGGCGGCCAGATCTATTATTCCATGACCGCTGAAGTTGAAAAGTATGGTCTTTTCCTTTCCTTCCTGCTTCGCGCGCTCCGCCTCCTGAACGACCGCCGCTATGACGTGGTTGGTCTCCGGCGCCGGAATGACTCCTTCGGACCGTGCCCATTTTATGCCCGCGGTAAAGGTCTCGATCTGGTCGTAGGCCCTGGCCTCCACCAGTCCTTCCTTTACCAGATGGGACACTATGGGGGCCATGCCGTGGTATCTCAAGCCGCCGGCGTGAATCGGCTCGGGCACAAAACCATGCCCCAGGGTGTGCATGGGCAGAAGCGGCGTGGTCATGGCGGTGTCTCCGAAGTCGTAGGCATAAGGCCCGCGCGTCAAGGTGGGGCAGGAGGTGGGTTCGGCCGCCACCACCGAAACGGTTTTGCCGTGGATCTTGTCGCGCACATAGGGCAGCGAGATGCCCGCGAAATTACTGCCCCCCCCGGCGCATCCCATTACCACGTCGGGATACACGCCGATCTGGGCGAACTGTTTTTGCGCCTCCAGCCCTATGACCGTTTGATGGAGCAGCACGTGATTTAAAACACTGCCCAGGGAGTAACGGGAGTCCTTGTTGCCGACCGCGTCCTCGATGGCCTCGCTTATGGCGATGCCCAGGCTGCCGGGCGAGTTCGGGTTCTCGGCCAGGATGTTTCGCCCCGCCTGCGTCCGGTCGCTCGGACTGGCTATGCACTCCCCGCCCCACGTGGCCATCATCAGGCGCCGATACGGTTTTTGTTCGAAACTGATTTTCACCATGAAAACCCGGCACTCCAGGCCAAACATGGCGCAGGCCATGCTAAGAGCGCTGCCCCACTGGCCCGCGCCGGTTTCCGTCGACAGCCGCTTGATGCCGAAGACCTTGTTGTAGTAGGCCTGAGGGATTGCGGTATTGGGCTTGTGAGACCCCGCGGGGCTCGCCCCTTCGTACTTGTAGTAAATCTTTACGGGAGCATCCAGGAGCTTTTCGAAGTTGATCGCTCGGCAAAGGGGCGAAGGACGCCACAAAAGGTATTTTTCCAGCACCGGCTCCGGGATGTCTATCCAGCGCTCGGTGGACACTTCCTGTTCGATCAGATTCATGGGGAAAACCGGGGCGAGGTCTTCTGGACCCACTGGTTTGCCCGTGCCGGGATGAAGTGGCGGACTCATCGGCGTGGGCAGGTCGGCCAGTATGTTGTACCACTGTCTGGGGATCTCGCTGTCTGCCAAAACGATCTTTCTTTGCTCCATTTTCTCCTCCTGACCGGTTTATGGTCGATAATCATGCGTGCCCAAAAGGCGAGGCCCATATATAAAACAAATTTGAGAATTTAGGAATTTAGGAATTGTGAAATTTTGGAATTTTGAGATGGAATCACGGAAGGAATTCCCACTCACCAACCCACCGGCTCGCTTTTTTACCCATTCACCGGCCCTTTTTTTACCGGCTCTTGTTTTACCGATTCACCGAATCACCGGCCCTTGTTTTACCTATTCACCTATTCACCCATTCACCGGCTCTTTTTCCACCTGGCCGAAAAAAAGCCGTCAGCGTCATGCTTGTGGGGCCAGGAGCGATAGTAAGGGCCGGAAACCATTTCCCGGCAAGACGGCGGGAGGTGTTCGGCCGCCGGCTCGAGAGCAAGCTCGGGGTGTGATTGGCCAAGATGTTGGGCCACCGCTTCGTTTTCCTCTCCCAAAACGGTACAGGTCGCATAGACCAACACGCCGTCGGGTTTTAGAAAGCACGCGGCATGTAAGAGAAGTTCTTTCTGGACAAGCGAAAGCCGGTAGGAGTCTTTTATGTGTCGTCGCCATTTGATATCCGGTTTTCTGCGGACCGCCCCCAAACCTGTACAGGGAGCATCGAGAAGTACCCGGTCGAAAAGGCCGGTGGATTCGGGCTGGAGAGCCAGTCCATCTTCGGCAAGGGTACGAATGATCGTTAATCCCTGCCTTTCGGCGTTCCGGCGGGCCTCGTCGAGCTTCCAGGCGGCATTGTCAACGCCCAGCACTTCCCCCTCATTTTCCATCAGGATGGCCAGGTGGGCCGATTTTACGCCCAAACCGCAACACAGGTCCAAAACGCGCTCACCGCGCGCGGGCCCGAGCAGCATGGAAACGATCTGCGAGGCTTCGTCCTGTGGTTGCAGCAGGCCTTGCCTGAAAGCATCGGTCTCCGTCATGTCCCGCCTGGGCGATTTTACGCGGATGGCGCCTTCCAGCCGGGCTGAGGGCTCGGCCTCTATCCCTTCGGCCTTGAGGCAACCAATCGCTTCCTCGCGGGAAGCCTTGAGGGTATTTATCCTGAAGACCGCCGGGGCGATTTTGTTGCTGGCCTCGAAAAAAAGCCCCGCTTCTTCCGCGCCGATCTCACCGCTCAGCCTGCTCACCAGCCAGAGCGGGTTGGAAGTCATAACGGCCATATACCCGGCCGGGTCTTTTTGCGGGTCGGGCCAGTTCCAATTGGAGCCGGCGCCCGCGGATTCGGGTCGGGCGGCTCTGCGCGCGGCTTCGCGTAATAACCCGTTAATGAATCTGATGACATGAGGGGGCTGGCTGCTCTTGGCGATCTCCACCGTATCGTTTACGGCCGCGTGGTCCGGAATGCGGTCCAAAAAGAGGATCTGGTAGAGAGCCAGCCGAAGCAACACCCGAACTTCCGGCAGAATCCTCTCCGGCTTGGTCCGGCTCAGCTGGTCGATGTGCCAGTCCAGCCGCCCGCGCCAGCGCGAAACGCCGTAGACAAGCTCGGTTAGAAGCGCCCGGTCGCGCTCCTCGATCCCCGAATGGCGCTCCAAAGTGGTGCGGATCAGCCGGTCGGGATGAGGCGCCTTCTGTTCCAGGTGCAGCAGAATATGATAGGCCAGAATTCGTGATGTAACCATCAAGCAAAATCTCTCAAGGGCGCCTGAGCGGTCAGCTCAACCCAAGGATATCTCTCTGAATACAGGGATATGTGCTTCACGATGCCTGTGCCAGTCTTTCCAGCGACTCGATCCAGGCTCGAAAATGAGAGCACTTGTTTCTCATGGTCGATAGGCCGATTTTTCTTGCGACCAGTATTCCCGCATTGACCTTGTCATATCCGGGGATTTCCCTGATGATGCGCCTGGATGGCGCCGTCTCGGGGCCGTCGTCGATCAGTTCGGGATTTTGGTCCTTTGTCGTGCAAACTGTATTCGCGAGGCGCCCAATGGGGCCGTCATGGTCCAGGTATTCCCAATCCAATTGCCTCACATCGGCGAAGATCAGAGCCTCGAATTCGTGGAGTTGGATATAGGGAATGAATCGCCTGTCGTCGACATCATCTCTCAGTGCGTTCTCCAGAATAGCGATCCTCCGATAGGGTTCCATTTCGCGCGGTGCGCCTGAATATCCCGGGAAATTGCGTGGCAATGCGTACAGATCGAACATTGTGCTAAATCTGCACTCACCATGGCCATCTTCCTTCATCCAGGTAACTATATCGGATTTGGCTTTTTCGTAGCTAAAAAGGCCTCCTCGGTATGTCTTGCCGATCCGTTTGTCCCTTGCCGTCATTACACACCGCGCATCGGCAAAGACCCCGAAAGCTCCAAGATGAGGGGCCAGGATCTCCTTGACAAATCCCTGCTCGGTTTGACCTTCGGCGGTGATGTGAAGCCGGATGATGCTCAGGGCCGGCCTCCCAGAACGTTCTTTTCCCAGAGCTCGGACAGGCTGTATCGTTCCAGCCAGTCGGAAAGAGCAGTCGTGTCCAGGCGTCTAAATATACTGTGGTCGTCCCATTCAACAACCACAACCTCCTCGGCGTCGAATTCATCCACAAGGCGGGGCGACTGGGTCGCCAGTATTACCTGAGAATTTGCCGACGCTGTTCGAACCATGCCTGCGAAATTGGAAATGGCGGCGGGATGCAGGCCAAGTTCCGGCTCATCGAGAACCATGACCTTGGGAAGCGTTGACGGAGGCTGCAGCAGCAGCGCAGCCAAGGCCATGAAACGCAGTGCCCCATCCGATATCTGATGGGGACCGAAGTGATGCCCCCTGCCTTTGTCTTTCCAGTCCAGGTCGATATTGCTTTTGTTTACCGGCGATGGTCTTAGAATAAAATCTCCGAATTGTGGCATGACTAATTGGATATGGCGAACGATGCGCTCGTAATATCTTCTCCACTCTTCTCTGCTCGCCATCGCAAAAAGGAAGGCGGCCAGATTCCCGGCATTGTCTCTTAGGTAGTCGCCGTCGCCAATGTAGCCATAATTGCGAATCTTTGCCGTACTGGATGTATCGTGGAACTGATAAACTCGACACGATCTGAGCAGGTTGAGGATGAATCGGCTTGTTTTACTGGTTAGACCGGTTTCTTTCGCATCTTCTATTAGATTCGCTTCTCTGTGTCCGGCTTTCAAATCAACTTTTTGGGCCTTCGGATAGCCGGCTTTCCGCCACGTTACGTATTCTTCCGTGAAAATGAGTGTGTCGCCGCTGGCATGAGACAGCGTAAAGCTGTAGGTGTCCTCACTGCAACCAGCCTGCTCGAATCTCAATTCAGCCTGGACGCGCACTGTCGTCGATGAGCCATAATGGAGCAGTGAATCGCCGTAGCCCTGCTCACCTATAAAAATCTGCAGCCCGCCTGTCGTCAAATAATTTAGCAGCTTAAAGAAGGATACGATATTGCTTTTGCCCGCGCCGTTTGCACCAAGAAAAACAGTTACGTCTCCAAAGGTTATCGATTGGCCGGCTGCATCGACGGATTTAAAGCCTTTCAAGGTAAGCTCTTTTAATTTCAGACGATCAGCGGGCATAGCGGAGTCCTCAGTTATCCGAACCGTCCCGCTTCTGCGGAAGCACCGACTTCAGCACGGCTTCGACCTGCTCCAGGGCGACCTGGGTATTGATGCACGGCCCGAAGGGCCTCTGGTTGAAAATCCCGAATACCGGCAGGGGAGTCGTATCCTGGATGCCGCTGGTAAGATCGCGCTCGCAGGCTACCGCGATGATCAGGTCGGGGCGGGTATCGATCACTATCCGGCGCGCAATGGTGCCTCCGGTGGCCACCGCCAGGTGCGCGCCGTACTTTTCGGAGAGCTCCAACAGATCCTTTATGCTGCACTTGCCGCAACGCTTGCAATTCTGCACCTGGTGGGTGACCTTTACCTTGCAGTCTCTATCCTGCAGGCAGTGAGGCATGAGCAGCAGGACCGATTTGAGCGGCCTGCCGTTTCGACACTGGGCCAAAACGAGTTCGTTGTTGACCGCAACGAAGGCATGCTGCACCTGTTCGCGGCGAAAGCCGGCCAGCCTGCCGATACCGATCAGGACCGGCAGCAGCATCCGTATGGCACACTGCGGAGCTTGCGGGAAAAGAATATGTCCCGGCCAAGAGCGAAAACCGCGGCCAATAGGAGCAGGCTGCCCAGCAGCACCGCTCCGGCCAGGCCCGTCAGCACCCCCATGATCAGGGGAAGATGGACCGAGATGCTGCGGAAACCGTAATAAGGCACGATATAAAGGAGCACGAGCGCAGCGGTGGCGATGATCCCGAAAAGCGCAACAAGTGATACGATCACCCGCTTTTCCGAACCAGCACCTTGCGAGCCGGACTCGGGAAGGGCTCCTTCCCGGAGAAGTTCCCTAGGTTTTTCCACTTCAATCATTCCAGAAATGAGCCTTGGGGTATGGATCTTCCGCGAGCGAATTGGCCCGCGCTCATGCGCCGCATCCCCTCCATTTGGAGCTCTCCCAGGCATAGCCACCCGCCGCCGCCCGCCGCGACGATCAGGCCGCCGCCTTCGGCCATCCCGATCACCTCGCCGGGGCCCCCGGCTGCCGCCCAGGAAACCGAAGCGGCGTGAAAACACTTGACCCTCTTGCCCCCCAGGGAAAACCACGCGCCCGGCGCAGGATCAAATGCACGAACCTGATTTATAATATCTTTCGCCGCAGAATTCCAATTAATCCGCAACTCCTCTTTACTGATGGGAGGGGCGTAAGTTGCCAGACTGCCGTCCTGGGCAAGAGGCGAGAGCCGTCCCGCAGGCCAGTCGCGAAGGGCCTCCAGGAGAAGTTCCGCGCCTTTTTCGGCCAGTTCTCCGTAAACCTTCCCGAAGGAGTCTTCAGGGCTGATCGATACCTCTTTTTGCAAAAGCACCGGGCCGGTGTCCAGCCCCGCGTCCAGCAGCATGATCGAGATGCCTGTAAGCTCTTCTCCGGCCAGGATGGAGCGTTGAATGGGTGCTGCCCCCCGGAGCCTGGGCAAAAGCGACCCGTGGATGTTCAAGGACCCCAGCGGAAAGATATCGAGCAAAGACTGCGGCAGAAGCTGGCCGAAGGCCGCCACAACAGCAATCTCGGCGCCGTATGATCGGATGGTTTCGATCACTTCCTCGCCTCGAACGCGTTCCGGCTGGTAGACGGGAAGCCCCCCCTCAATCGCCAACTTTTTGACTGCGGACTGATGGATTTTTCGACCCCTGCCGCTGGCACGGTCCGGTTGCGTTATCACCAGCCGTACATCCGCCTTGCATTCGAGCAATTGGCGCAGGCAGGGAACAGCAAAATCAGGCGTTCCAAGAAATACTAGTCCAGGCACGATTGGGCTTCCGCCCCCTCCTCCTTCAATTTCTTTTTCCATCTTCTCTTAAAAATATCCCTGGAAATCGGACTTATCCGGTCGATGAACAATTTGCCTTCCAGGTGATCCATTTCATGCTGGAGACAAATCGAAAGGAGACCGTCGGCCGCTATTTCGATTCTTTGGCCCTCCCGGTCCAGTGCCTGCACCACGACTTCCTGGTGGCGGGCTACACCGGCAAAATACCCGGGTATGCTAAGACAGCCTTCTTCGGACTTTGTCTGGCCGCTGGCGCTGATCAACTCCGGGTTTATGAGCACCAGCAGCCCCCGGCCCGGTTCCCGGCACTCCACGTCCACCACCACCACCCGCACGGGTCGCCCCACCTGGTTTGCGGCAAGACCTATCCCAGGGGCCTCTTGCATCGTCTCGATCATGTCATCGATCAGACACTGAATGACGTCGTCGATATTTTCGACCCGCTCGGCCTTTTGACGCAGAACCGGGTCCGGATATACGGATATGGGTAGAAGCGACACTGTCTTTTCCTTGTGTATTGCGGATTGAGCACAGGCGGCTGGGCCGCTACGCCATTATTGTAATTTCTTGATCCGCTATTTTCAATAACGCAGTGGGCGCTTGTCCGCCCTCCGGCAACCCGACTTCATTTTATTGCATTTTTTCCGCCCTTCGAATATTTTCGACGGCATGAATCCTGCTTGATTACTAAAGCGCTTTCCCCAATTGAGGTCCGGCTACCGGAGAAGTAAATGTCTCGCCTCCGGTTGGCTATAGCGCTGCAAGTCATCGAAGATTCCCGCCCCTGATGGCGGGTGAGGGCGAAAAGGAGCTACGGTGCCACACAGGAACTCCCCGGAAAAGCCGCGGGTAAGCGTCATAATCCCCGCCAGAAACGAGGCTAAGGGAATTCAATCGATAATCGCCAGGGTCCGAAAAGTCCTGGATGAGTACAGGTGCAGCCACGAAATCATCGTGGTCGACGACGGCTCTTCGGACCATACCGCCGACAAGGCCTGTGAAGCCGGCGCGCTGGTGTTGTGCCACCCTTACAACATTGGAAACGGTGCGGCCATAAAGACGGGCATAAGGCATGCCCGGGGCGCTTGCATGGTAATGCTCGACGCCGACGGGCAGCACCCCCCCGAAGATATCCCCGCCCTGCTCGATTTGCTTGATAAGTACCACATGGTGGTCGGCGCCCGGACCTCGGGGTCAAAGAGCAGTCTGCACCGTGACCTGGCAAACGTGGTTTATAACCGCTTTGCCTCCTACGTGTGCGGCCGCCGCATCGACGATCTCACCTCCGGTTTTCGGGCCATCAGGGCCGGCGTGGCAAAGGAATTCGTTTCTTTGCTTCCTAACACATTTTCTTATCCTACCACCATAACCCTGGCCACGGTGCGCTCAGGATTCAGTCTGGCCTACCTGCCCATAAAAAGCCCGGCACGGGTTGCGGGCACCAGGAGCAAAATCCGGCTTTTCCGTGACGGAGTGCGCTTTTTCCTGATCATTTTCAAAATAACGACCCTGTTTTCCCCCCTCAAGATTTTCCTTCCCCTCAGCGCCTTCACCTTCCTGCTCGGGGTGGGATATGGTCTCTACAAGATTTTATTGCTAAACGGGCGCTATGGTCCCACCTCCCAGATGCTCATGGTTTTCTCCGTCTTGATTTTTTTGATAGGACTCGTTTCAGAGCAGATCGCGCAGTTGCGCTTCGACCGCAGCATCCCTTTTGCCGGTGAAAGACAAAGGAGGCATACGGGTTCGGAGAGGAGAATGGGAACGGAAAGGCCCGCTGTCGAGTCGTGCGCCGCGCACCTGGAAAGCTACGCGGAAGACGATAGGCCAGGGATTGCCGGATAGTACTTTGTCACATGAAAAAACCGGGGCAATAAACTTCGCCCCGGTTTCCAATCCACTCATGCCCGGGGGAGCTGCTCCTCACAAGCTGTCACCCCCCCGAACCACCCTGACAGGGCTTGGCAATCCCGGCTGCGGCGGCACGCCGCCCCGGCTGGCGGTCCCACCGCCTAATACATATCGTCCATACCGCCCATGCCGCCCATGCCGCCCATACCGCCCATGCCACCCATGCCACCGCCCGGAGGCATCATGGGGGAGGATTTCTTCTTGGGCTTTTCGGCGATCATGGCTTCGGTGGTAAGCAGAAGCGATGCGACGCTGGAGGCGTTTTGTATGGCAAACCGGACCACCTTGGTGGGATCGATGACGCCCGCTTCCACCAGGTCACAGTATTCGTCGGTATCGGCATTGTAGCCGAATGATCCCTGGCCGCCCTTGACACGTTCGACGACCACAGAACCTTCCTTTCCGGCATTGTTGGCTATCTGGCGGATCGGCTCCTCGAGTGCCCGCCGGATGATATTCAGCCCGAACACTTCCTCGCCTTCCAGTTTCAAGCCGTCCAGCGCTCCCACACAGCGCAGAAGAGCGACGCCCCCGCCGGGAACAATCCCTTCTTCCACCGCTGCCCTGGTGGCGTTAAGAGCGTCCTCCACCCGGGCCTTCTTTTCCTTCATCTCCGTTTCAGTGGCCGCGCCAACCTTTATCACCGCCACGCCTCCAACCAGCTTTGCCAGTCTTTCCTGGAGTTTTTCACGGTCGTAGTCCGAGGTCGTCTCCTCGATCTGGGCCCTGATCTGCTTCACCCGCGCCTCGATGGCGTCGCGCGAACCGGCGCCGTCGACGATCGTCGTATTGTCCTTGTTGATATTGACCCGCTTGGCCGATCCCAGGTCTTTAAGCGTTACGGTTTCAAGCTTTACGCCCATGTCTTCCGAAATTACCTGGCCGCCGGTAAGGGCCGCGATATCTTCGAGCATCGCCTTGCGCCTGTCGCCGAACCCCGGGGCCTTTACGGCGCTAACCTTCAGCGTGCCCCTCAGTTTGTTTACCACCAGGGTCGCCAGAGCTTCTCCGTCCACGTCTTCGGCCACGATCAGAAGAGGTCGCCCCATTTTGGCGATCTGTTCGAGAATGGGCAGCATGTCTTTCATGTTGCTGATTTTCTTCTCGTTGATCAATATCAGAGGCTCTTCTAAAACTACCTCCATCCGTTCGGGGTCGGTCACAAAATAGGGAGAAATGTACCCGCGGTCGAACTGCATTCCTTCCACCACGTCCAGGGTGGTTTCCATGCTCTTTGCCTCTTCGACCGTGATCACGCCTTCCTTGCCCACCTTGTTCATGGCCTCGGCGATAATATCGCCGATCCCCGGATCGCTGTTGGCGCTGATCGCTCCGACCTGGGCGATTTCTTTCTGGTCCTTGGTGGGCTTGCTCAGTTTCTTGAGTTCCTCCACCACCGCCGCAACCGACTTTTCGATTCCCCGCTTCAGGGCCATCGGGTTATGTCCGGCCGTAACCAGTTTTGCGCCTTCCCGGTAGATGGCCTGGGCCAGAATCGTCGCGGTGGTCGTCCCGTCGCCCGCAACGTCGGAGGTCTTGCTGGCTACTTCCTTCACCATCTGGGCGCCCATGTTCTCGAACTTGTCCTCCAGCTCGATTTCCTTGGCCACCGTTACCCCGTCCTTGGTGACAGTGGGGGAGCCCCAGGACTTTTCCAGCACCACGTTGCGCCCTCTCGGACCAAGGGTCACCTTGACCGCGTTGGCCAGGGTGTCTACTCCCTTCAACATCTTCTCTCGTGCCTTAACATTATACTTGATCTCTTTTGCCGGCATCTTTTCGATCCTCCTTGCTCTTTTCGCCGCTTACTCGATTACGCCCAGGATGTCGTCCTCGCGCATGATGAGGTAGTCTTCATTTCCAAACTTGACTTCCGTGCCGCCGTACTTACTGAAAAGCACCCGGTCGCCCGGTTTTAACTGCAACGGAACCGTCTTGCCGTCTTTTAGGACTATTCCGGTTCCCACCGCGATCACTGTACCCTGCTGCGGTTTTTCCTTGGCGGTATCGGGAATGATGATGCCTCCAGCGGTCTTGTCCTGCTCTTCGAGCCGTTGGATGATGATCCTGTCGTGAAGCGGTTTGTACGCCATTTGGCTGCACTCCTTGATTTTTGGATAGATTTGCCCCAGGGGCCATTGGATATCATGGTAGCACTCTTTCTCACTGAGTGCTAACCAATATAAAGCCACAGCGCCAAAAATCAAGAAGGGAATTGAGGAATTATCGAGGGAGACCGCCGGAAGCAGCAAGTAAGGAGCAGGACGGCGAATAAAAATGAGGTTTTCTCCCCGCTCCCTGCTCCCTGCTCCCTGCTCCCTGCTCCCTGCTCCCTGCTCCCCGCTCCCTGCTCCCCGCTCCCCGCTCCCTGCTCCCTGCTCCCTGCTCCCTGCTCCTTGCTCCTTGCTCCTTGCTCCCTGCTCCCTGCTCCCTGCTCCCTCAATTATCCCGCACCCCACTGGCTTATGATATTACGAAAAGCCCTCACACCCCGGGCGATGTCCGGCGCCTGCGTCAGGGCGGTAACCACGGCGATCTTCCTTGCCCCCGCTTCCAGGACCTGCCCGATGTTCGTCTCCTTTATCCCGCCCATTACGGTGAACGCAATCCGGAGCAGGGGCGCCATCGTTGAAATCGCCTCCGGGCCGAGGTAGCGTTCCACGCCTTCCTTTGTCCCGGTGGGAAAGATCGGGCCGATATTGACGTAGTCGGCCCCTTCATCCTGCGCCCGCAAGGCCTCCTCGATGTTGTGCGAAGACACGCCGATCAGCAGATCGGGGGCCATCGCTCTTGCCGCCCGAACCGGGAAATCATCCTGCCCCAGGTGGACCCCGTCGGCGCCCACACCAACCGCCACATCCACCCGGTCGTTTATGATGAGCAGCATACCGGCATGTGCTGTGCGTTTTCTGAATGTCTCGGCCAGCCGGAAAAAATCCCTCTGGCAGAGTTCCTTTTCCCTTAGCTGAACGATCCGCGCCCCGCCTTCGATCAACGCCTCCAGCACTTCCAGATCCGACCTGCCGCTGGAGAGTCTTTCGCAAGTGACCGGATAGATGTCGATCTTTTCGAAACGACCTCTTCTTTCATCTCTTCCCATGGCATTTCTCCGTAACCGGTGGGATTCCTGGAAATAGCCCCGCAAAGTCGGGACTGCCATAGGAATATACCGACTTTCGAGCCTTTTGGCAGGCAAAAGTGTTCCTGCGTAGAGACATGGAGGCTTTTAGTTCATATATTGCGCTATCTGTTAATGAGTTTGTATCTTAACAGTAACTCAACGCCCCCCGGGGGCGCCTTGCAACCACCCAAAACCGCGGCCCCCTTGCCGGCTTCCATCCGGCAAACCGCGGGCCTGACATTGGAGGCTATAGATGGAATGGTTTTTCGATACTGACGACTCATGGCAAAACCTGATCATACGGGTTACCCTCGGCGGAGTCATATTCCCTCACGGCGCCATGAAGCTTCTGGGATGGTTCGGAGGCCACGGGATTTCGGCCACCATCGTCATGTTCTCCCACACGTGGCATATCCCTGCAGTTTTCACCCTGCTCGTCATTGCCGCCGAATCGTTTGGCGCGGTTGGCCTTATCCTCGGATTTCTCACCCGGCTCTGCGCCTTCGGGATTTTTTGCGACATGATCGGCGCCATTTACCTGGTTCACTGGCAAAACGGTTTTTTCATGAACTGGTTTGGAAAACAGCACGGGGAAGGCTTCGAATATCACCTGCTGGCCCTCGGCATGGCGCTGGCGCTCATGATTACCGGAGGAAGCAAGTGGTCTATGGACCGGGCGATGGTTTCAAAGACCGCTCAGAAATCAATAGTTTTATGAAGGTGATCGATCAGGCCTGTGCCTGGCAGGGTGGGCTTAACCTGAAAAGCACTGGCAAACCAGGGTAAGGGATCATATACTCTAGCGGAGACGGCAGTAATGGAAAGAGGCCGCCCCTTTCATCCCTCTCAAGGCCCGCCGTCCCAACTAAAGCTGCCGGCTGAGAACGACTGACAACTGCTTCGCCCCGGTCCCGGCGAGAGCCTCCAGTTTTTTGCCGCCCCGCGCTTTGGAAAGGAGACACAAATGGAATGGCGTGAAGTGGTCGAACATTCAAGCCTCAAAGACCTGCCCTTCAAGATCGAAACAAACGAATGGGGAAAGATTATGATGACTCCGGCCTCTTGCGCGCACGGCATGTATCAGGCACGCATAAATGAATGGTTCCATCGGCAGGGGGAGTGGGGCAGGGTATCGGTGCAATGCCCGATCCGGACTTCCAAGGGCACCAGGGTTGCCGACGTTGCCTGGGCAAGCGCGGCTTTCCACAGAAAGCATGGCGTCAGAAAGGTGGAGCTTCCCGAATCCCCCGAAATTGTCATTGAAATAGAATCTCCATCCAACTGTGCCGCCGAGTTGGAAGAAAAAAGGCTGCTTTATTTTGAGAAGGGCGCCAGGGAATTCTGGCTTTGCGACGACAATGGCAATCTGCGCTTTTTCAATCCTCAAAGGCAGTTGGAAAGGAGCGAGCTTTTCGGGGAATTTCCAGGCCACATCGACATCGACGCTTCCGTGAGCGACCAATAGGCCGTGAGGCGGTGAGCCCGAGAGTTTCCCGCCGTGCAAGGCCGCCCTTTGCCCCGGGGGTATCTGCCCGAATGTATGTCCGCCTTTTACCGCAAGAAGCCCATCCGGCCAACGCCCCGCCCCCCTCAATCCGAAAAACTCCCGATCCTCTCAGCGGTATCTCCATCGATGGCTGCGATCAGCTTCACTAGGAGTTCTACGGTATTCAGGTAGTCCGAAATATCGAGTATGGTGTTGTGAGTGTGGATGTAGCGCGACGGTACGGCGATCACCACGGTGGGTACGCCGGAAGCGTGCAGGTGAATGGGAGCGGCGTCCGTGCCGCCTTTTCTCCTGACGGCTATCTGGCAGCGGATGGAGTTTTTTTCCGCCGTCTCCAGCACAAACCGAATGAACTCCCGATTGAGAATGGCCGAGGCATCCATTAATCGGATCTGGGGGCCGCAGCCGATCGCCGCTTGCCGCTCCGGTTTACCTATGCCCGGCAAATCGTCGGCCGGGGCGCCTTCCACCACAATTGCCAGGTCGGGTGAGGCGGAAAATGCCGCCGCCCGCGCCCCCCGCGTTCCAACTTCCTCCTGGACCGTCCCGGCGAAAATAACCGTGTTCGGATGCGGACTCTTACCGCTTTCCAGCGCCGCATGGATCAGCGCCGAGAGTCCGGCCCGGTCGTCGAAAGCCTTCGAGAGCAAAAGATCGGGGTTGTGCATCCGGGTAAATGAACTGTCCGGCACAATGGCGTCGCCAAGGCCTATCCCAAAGGCCCGCGCCTCGGCCGCGTCTTTTGCGCCCACGTCGATGAACATCTCTTCGACGCTCATCACCTTGTCTTGCTCTTTTTCCGAAAGAAAATGGGGAGGCTTGGCCCCTATTACCCCCGGTATCTCCACGCCTTGAGAGGTGCGGATGCGCACGCGTTTGGCCAGAAGCGTATGGGCCCACCAGCCCCCAAGAGTCACAAACCTGAGGAGGCCCTCCTCCGTTACGGCCTGCACCGCCAGGCCGACTTCGTCCATATGCGCGGCGATGAGAATCCTGGGATGTTCCGCACTCCCCTTTTTTTCCAGCAAGATATTTCCGGCCCTGTCGGTATGGGCGGTTTCGCCCAATTCCTTTCGAAAAATCCGGCGCACCTCGCTTTCCTGCCCGGGAGCCCCATGCGCCTGGCTCAATTGTTCCAGCAGTTCGATTCCTTTTTCTTTCATCGAATCGTTCATTTTTTTGTCTCCATGTCTCCAACTGATTATATTGTTCCCCTGGTCATGAATTGGACCCGATTGTAAAGGTAATATCGATTGAAGGCGAATGAATATCCGAACAGCAATATAGCGGACCGGGACAATGGGCGATGTCGATATGACGGGTAACGGAAAAGTGGAAAAACACGGCACGGTGGATTCCGCCCTGGAGATCCTGAATGAAGGCGGGGGCAAGGGGATGCTTGCTCGTCTGCTTCCCTTCATGGGGCCGGCCTTCATAGCCAGTGTGGCTTACATCGACCCGGGAAATTTCGCCACAAACATCCAGGGGGGCGCCCAGTTCGGCTACACCCTGCTGTGGGTCATAGCCGCGAGCAACCTGATGGCCATGCTGGTCCAGATACTTTCGGCCAAACTGGGCATAGCTACCGGTCTCAATCTGGCCGAGTTGTGCCGCGACCACTTCTCCCGGCCCGTGGTTCTCGTGATGTGGGTGGTGATGGAAATCGTGGCCATTGCAACCGACCTGGCCGAGTTCATAGGTGCGGCGGTGGGCTTCACGCTTCTTTTGTCCATTCCCCTCTGGGCCTCGGGCCTCCTCAGCGCGGTCGCCACCTTCCTTATCCTGGGGCTGGAACGCTACGGTTTTCGCCCCCTCGAAGCCGTTATCACCGCCCTGGTGGGAATCGTTTCGGTCAGCTACCTGGCCGAGACCTTGCTCGACAAACCCGCTTGGTCCATTTTGCTCTATCACACGGTCGTGCCGCGGTTTTCCGGCGCCGAATCCATACTGCTGGCCACCGGGATCGTCGGGGCAACTGTCATGCCCCATGCCATTTATCTCCATTCCGCCCTTACCCAGGGCCGCATTGTGGTAAAGGAGCCCCGCCTGCAAAAGCGGCTCTTCCACTTTGAAGTCGTCGATGTGCTCGTCGCCATGACCATTGCCAGCCTGGTCAACATGGCCATGCTGATCATGGCCGCCGCCACATTCTTTAAACACGGGCTGACCGGAGTCGGGACTCTCGAAACCGCCTATCACACGCTCCAGCCGCTGCTGGGCCGGGCCTCCGGAGTTATCTTCGCTGTCTCGCTTCTCGCCTCCGGGCTGTCTTCGAGCGCCGTGGGCACCATGGCCGGCCAGATCGTGATGCAGGGCTTCCTGCGCAGGCGCATCAAGGTCTGGATACGGCGGCTTGTGACCATCGCACCGTCCATGGCCGTAATTCTCATGGGGTGGGACCCGACCAGGACCCTGGTGATCAGCCAGGTGGTCCTCAGCTTCGGGCTCCCCTTTGCCATAATCCCGTTGATCGTGTTTACGAGGCGAAAAGATGTGATGGGAGTCCTGGTCAACAGCCCCGCGGTAACGCTTCTTGCCGGCGCCGTGGCGGCCCTGATCCTGGCTTTGAACATCTACCTGGTCTACCAGGTATTCGCCGGGGGGTAACGAAATGTTCAAACATCTCCTGGTCCCGTTGGATGGTTCCAGACTGGCGGAGGCGCCGCTCGCCGCCGCCCTTTCCCTTGCTCGCGCCATGGGGGCCGGGGTGACCCTTCTCCACACCGTCGAAAAGTCCGCTCCGCGCGAAATCCATGGAGAACGCCATCTCACCGGACAGCGAGAGGCCCGCGACTATCTGCGTGAAGTGGCCGCAAGGGTTTTCCCGCCCGAAATCCAGGTCGAAATGCATGTTCACGGCGATGAAGTAAAGGATGTGGCCCGAAGCATTGCCGAACATGCCGCGGAACTTCGCGCGGACCTGATCGTCATGTGCACCCACGGACGGGGAGGCCTTCGCGGATTCATGTTCGGCAGAATCGCCCAGCAGGTGAGCGGACTGGCCACTGCGCCGGTCCTGCTGATTCATCCCTCTGCGGAGGGGGCCCCTGCCGTTTTTTCATGCAAAAGGATGCTGGTGCCCCTGGACGGCAACCCCGATCACGAAGAAGGCCTGAGAGTCGCGGCGGACCTTGCCCGCCTCTGCGGGGCGGAACTCTATCTCGTCATGGCGGTGCACACGTTCACCACCCTGTCCGGTGAGAAGGCCGCCACGGCAAAGATGCTCCCCCGGACCACGCATGCCCTTCTGGACCTGGCCGTGCTGGAGGCGGAAAAGTACCTGTCCATGCGCCTCGGGTCGCTTCAGGCCGAAGGGCTTTCGGCGGCCGCCGGCGTGCGGCGCGGCGACCCCGTGTCGGTGATCGTGGGCGCCATGGAAACCACGGGGGCCGATCTGATCGTCCTGGCAACCCACGGCAAGACCGGCCTGGACGCCTTCTGGTCGGGAAGCACCACACCCAACCTCACCACCCGGGCGGCCGTGCCGCTTCTGCTTGTCCCGGTTTGGAAAAAAAGAATGTCAGAAAGTCTTTAAGTAACGGTCAGAAAGTCAAAGGTCAAAGGTCTAAAGTCAAAGCAGCAGAACCGGGGCATAACCTTCGACTTTCGACCTTAGACTTTCGACCTTCACTTTTGCCTTCGATTTTCCCGAATAAGCGCGTCCAGGCCGAATTTTTTCACCCGGTAGTTCATCTGGCGGAAGGTAAGGCCCAGGTCGTCGGCCGCCTTCCTCCTGATCCACTTGTTGCGCTCCAGCGCGGCGGAAACCTCCTTGATCTCGATCTTGTCCAGGCGGGACCACGGGGATACGGACTCTACGCCGTTTGCCGGAGCACGGTGACCGGCCTCGCCGCGCAAAAGGGACTCGATATCCCCGGCCTCGATCTGAGGGCCTTCGGCCATGATTGCCAGCCTGATCACCGTATTTTTTATCTCCGCTATATTTCCCGGCCAGTCATGCTCGCACAGCCTCTTGAGCACCCTGGGGCCCAACTGCGTTTTCTTGCCCTGCTTCCGGCATTCATGAGTCATGAAAAATTCGATCAAAAAGGGTATGTCTTCCTTCCTCTCCCGTATGGGGGGCACATGGATCCGCAGCGTGCCCAGCCGGTTCAGAAGGTCTTTTCTGAAAGTGTTTTTGCGCATCCCGGAAAGGTCTGCACCCGATACCGAGACAAGCCTGACGTCCGCGCCTTTGGGGCCTGCCACTGCGAACCCCCCGGTTTGCAGTCCTTCCAGAATGTCGAGCAGCTTTGCCTGGTGAGCCGCGGAAAGGTCCCCCACTTCATCGAGGAGCAGGGTCCCACCGGCCGCCCTTTCGAACGCGCCTTCCCGGCGAGCCGGCTGGAGGGAGCCATGTGGTTCTTCCAGCCCGCTTTTCAGATAACCGTTTCCCCCGCTGAATAACTCCTTTTCCAGCAGCTCTTCGGGCAGCGAACAGTGAACTCGCACGAAAGGAAACTGGCTCCTGCCGCTCAATTCGTGAATGATGCGCGCGATCGTACTCTTTCCGGTCCCCGGTTCACCGCTGATGTGGACCGCGGCCTCGGCGGGCGCCGCCTTCCGAATCGATCCTTCCAGTTTTCTGGCCGCCTCGCTTTCCCCAAGACATACCACCCCCAGACCCTCTTCGGAAATCTTTGCCCGGAGCGCCAGGTTCTCTTTTACCAGCGCCTCCTCCCGTCTTTTCACCTGGGATTGAAGACCCAATATCCGACCCACCAGCACAGCCAGCATCGAAAGGAGCTGCACGTCTTCCAGCATCGGGATCCGGTCGTTGAAAAAGCGGTCCACCAGGATCACACCGACCACCTCCTCGGCCGAAACGATCGGGGCGCCGAAAAGACACACCTGTTCCTTTCGAATGGAATTAAGCGCCTTGCGGTCCAGGAAAAGAGGTCCCAAACTGTCGTTAAGGACCACAAAAGTCTGCGGTATGCGGGTTACCAGGTCGAACCCCGTTTTGTAAAGACCGCGAACCCTCCGCTCCATATCCCCGCCCGAGCCGTTGACGCTCTGGGTGAAGAAAAACCGAACCTCCACGCCGTCGCTGACAACCAGGGCCACCCTGCAATGGGGAACCGCCTGGGAAAGGCCCCCCATAACGCCGTCGACGGTCTGTTCCAGGTAGAGCGCCCGATCTATGATCCGGTGCATCGCCGAAAATATGTTGAGCTTCACCTCACACAGAGTATCCATAATGCCGCCTTTTCTTTCGCAAAAATTGGACGTCCCGCAAAAACCGATTCGCGATCTTGGTTTCCAGTTCCGTGCCAATTGCTAAAAGGGCGGTTTTTCAGGGGTAATACGGCAGCGCAGATAATTTTAGCTCATTAATATGGAACAATTTAGTTCTTCCTACTTCATTCGATACAATTTTGGCCAAGTCCACCGGATGTCTCGACCCGGAATCTAGACTAAAATTCGATGCACACCCCCCTCTCCACGGTCCCGGGCCGAGCCGAAAACCCCTGGCATGATTTCCGCGGCTTTTTGATTTTGCTCCAAACCGCTCCATGCGGGGAGTGTGCGGAAGACCTGGCCCCCGGCACCCAGTCCCGATGGGATAGGGCTGCGGAATGGATAAAATCCGGCCTGCCCGCGGAGCTGCATTGCCTTCTGTGGCCAATGGATGGTTTCGGTCCTCATAAATGTAACAATTTGGTTCGGTGCGCCGCCAGCGATACACTTTTGTGTCAATACGGTCGCATTTTTAAACTCGTTTTAGCCTCGTAAATTCGCCAGCCCTTATCCCTGGCCAATGTGCTCTCGGTTGGCAAACAAATTGCTTTTGCTTCCCGGTGCATGCACAGGCGCCAGCAGATTTCATACTAACCGGTGCGGAACTTCATCGCGCCATACGGACAGGCTGTTTTCCAATTCAGTAGATGGGGAAGGTGACTTATGGCACAGCAGGGAGAATTCAAAAAAACATTGGGGCTTACCGGCGTCACGGTTAACGCGATGGCGCTGATCGCGCCGGGGGCGTTCTTATGGTTGACATTCCAGGTGCAGGCCGCGCAGGTCGACCTGGCCGGAAAAACCACGGCCATGGACATGTGGGCCGGTTTGTTTTTCGCTTTGATCTTGTCATTTCTGACGGCCATTTCCTATGCCAAGCTGGCTGAACTCTATCCCAACGCGGGCACCGGCAGTTCCTATTATTTTACCGAACAGGCCATGTTAAACGAAGATAAACTTTCGGCTTTCGCCAGGCTCTCAAAGTTCATCGTGGGCTGGACCTCCCACCTCTACTACTGGGTTTACCCCGGGGTCATGGTGGCGATGATGGCCACCCTGATCAGCTATATTTTCCAGCAGTTCGGGATCAATCTCTCCATAGGTTCGCAGATAGCCATTGCGGTCGTATTTTCCTTCGCGGTGGCTTACATAGCCTATCGCGGCATTAACGGATCGACGGCGGTGAGCATAGTCATCAACGTGCTGCAGATCATAACTTTGGTCGTGGTGACCATCCTGGCGCTGATGTACCGGTTCAAGAACCCGGAACATGTGACTTTCGTTCACCAATCATTTTCGTCTATTGTGATGCCTCACAGTTTCGCAAGCGTGATGTTCCAGGCAACCGTCGCCATATTGGTGCTGGTGGGTTTTGAGACGGCAACCGCGCTCACGGCCGAAGCCAAGTCCCCCAAGCACGTAAGCCGGGGTGTTATACTCTCGCTGCTCATCCAGGGAGTGGTGTGTTATCTTTTCGAGTACTTTGGTTCGTGTGCCTGGCTCAATACCGCCTATGCGGTAAAAGACGCCAAGGGCAACCTGGTTCACGGTATTGACGCCGCGGCGGCTTCCAGCGCCCCGGTAGGCGATATGGTGCAGAATCTTGGTAACGCTCTTTTCAACCACATGGGTTTCGTGCTGATGATCCTGGTGGCCATTTCGGTTGCCATCGCCGTGGTCGGCACCACGCTGGCCTGCATGAACACCGGCGTGCGCGTTACCTACGCCATGTCCAAGGACAGGGAAGTCCCGAGCTTTCTGGGATTTCTCAATCCCAAATTCTCCACGCCCCATGGAGGCGTGGTGGCAATGGCGGTCGCATCTGCCGTGATCGGCGCCTTCGGGGTGGTCTCGGTCGTAAACCTGACAGCGGTAACCCTGTGGTCGAATATCGGCACGTTCATTCTCTACGGAATGACCAACCTGATAGCGCTCGTGGCCTTCTTCAGGCACCCGCAGAGAAATGTTATCACCCACATAGTGGTGCCGATCGTGGGCGCTCTTGCCAACGTGGCCATGCTGGTGGCGGTCATGTACCTGGGCATTTTGGGCGGCGGCGACACCAAGACCGCGGCCCTCTATGCGATCATAGCCACCGCGGTATGGTTTGCCGTAGGCATTGTTTATCTGTTCGTACAGAGCGCCAAGTCGGATCGCAAGATCGTCGGCCGACCGCTCCAGAGCAACTGAAGTGGGTTCGGCAGGAAAGTAATCTCCATATTTGGGTCGCAACACGAGGCGGGGAGTGAAAAGCCCTGGAAGGCAAACTCCGAAGTTTAAAAGGGCAAAATTTTCACTCCCCCTTCCTCAAGGCAAAGGTTGAAAGTGAAATGAAAAAATTTCGCTGCTCCCTTTTGCCTTTTCCATTTTACCCTCCGGGGGATTTAGTAATGGAAGCCTTGAAAGTGCGCGGCCTTTCCGATAAGGGAATGGTCCGCCAGAACAACGAAGATTATTTTGGCTGGTACGTGCCGAAGGATTCGGGACTAAGCAGGCTGGGAAGCCTGTTCGCGGTTTCCGACGGTGTGGGGGGAAGCTCCGCGGGGGAAGTGGCCAGCGCCGAAGCGGTAAATGTCCTGCTGCAGGAATATTATTTCAGCGATCTCACCGAAAAGATCCCCGAGCGGCTCAAGAACGCCTTTCACAGGACTTCCCTGCACATCTTCGATCTGTCGATCAGTCACGATGCGGCGCGAAATATGAAATGCACCCTGTCAACTCTTCTCTTGAAACAAAACCATTTTTTCATTACTCATGTGGGTGATTCCAAAATCATGCTGCTGCGTGATAATGATTTGATCCAACTGACCAAGGACCACAACCTGGTGGGAAAGCTTATGCGGTTGGGGCTCATAAGCGCCGAAGAGGCCAGGACCCACCCCAACAAAAATGTACTTTTAAAAGCGGTGGGAGAAGGTCCTTTGCTCGTGCCCGACTTTTATTCCGGACTTACCCAGCCGGGGGATATTTTCTGTATGATTACCGATGGAATACTGGAACATGCCACCCACGACGAACTGAAGTCGTTCTTGATGGAGCAGGGTTCCTCCGATGTGGCCATGGTCGAACTGGTGGCCGAACTCAACAGGCGCGGCGGCCATGACAACATGACCATACTGACTGTCAAGGTCAACAAAGTATAGCTGGTATCCATCCGAAAAGAAGACTTTGGGGTCTCATAGGCGGTGAAAAATGACTAAAATTGAATGCATTCTGCGTCCGGCTAAAATAATGGAAGTGCGTAACGTTCTTGGCAATCTGGGGGTTAAGGGGATGACCGTGACCGAAGTGATCGGCTGCGGTTTACAAAAAGGTCACACCCGGGACGACTGGAACACCGAATTCAATATTAATCTGCTTCCGAAAACCAAAATAGAGATGGTTGTTTCGGACGACATGGTGGATGAGGTTATCCGGGCTATAATCGAAATCTCTCGAACCGGCGAAATCGGAGACGGCAAAATCTTTACCTATCCCATCGGCAACGCCGTCCGGATCAGGACGGGAGAAACCGGGGAAAGCGCCATCTAGTGTCCTGAGTCAACAGTGCGTGGCATTGTTTTTCGGTGGGCAACGAATTAATACGCCGGGGCCCGAGGCCCCATGATCCCGGAGGGATCAAAGCCATTAGCCGGGGTTGAGGCCGTGAGGCCGCGATACCCCCGGAAGGAAACGAAAAAGAAGGCGACGACCCCTCACGGGGTCGCAGATCATGACCCCGTGAGGGGTCACAGATCAGAACCATCAATCAAGTTATCTCTGATCATATTGAATTCCGCCCGACGCGGCCCATACTCGCACCGGATGATCCGCAAAAAGCGGCAAAAATATTCACCGATATCCAAAATGCCATCTCGCGCGTGAGATGCTGCAGGCCCAAATCCCGCCACCCTACTCAGCCGAGAGTCACAAAGAGGCCTCCAAACAAATGGTGTTCAAACAGGCCGGAAAAACTCGGGGCTACTTAACTCAACAACATTGCCCACACCCCCTCGCCGCTTGGCGGCTCTGTTTGGGGGGGGGGCGGGGGAGACGCTCCCCCGCTCTTTTTATCTCTTTTCTTTGGTCGCTTTCACTTTCTAAGCAGCATCAGCAGCAGCACGATCACCACTGCGGCCACGACGGCCCCGCCGTATATCAGCAGGTTGTTTTTGGCGGTGGGAAGAACCGCGGCAAGCGGCGGGTCCGGTTTATCCAGCCACCCGAGGTCGGCGTTGTCCGGAACGCGCAGGTCGTTGGCCATCTGCTCGGCCGATTCGTAGCGTTCCTCCTTGCGCCGCCGCAAGGCCCTGCTCACCACCGCCCGTATTCCGGGGTGCAAGCCCTTTAACGAAGTGAGCGGTACGGGGTCTTTGGTCATGTGCTGATACATGATCGTTAGAGGGTTGTCGCCCGTAAAGGGGGGAGAACCGCTCAGCAGGTGATAGATGAGGCATCCCACCGCGTAGATATCGCTTTTGGCGCACCCCCGCTCCCCCTTGATCTGTTCGGGGGCCATGTATTCGGGGGTACCCATGAGGCCCGAAAAGCCCCGCCAGGTTACGCGAGGCGAGCCCTCCATGAGAGCTATGCCGAAATCGAGGATTTTCAAATGGCCGTCGGGGCCCAAAACGAGGTTCTCCGGTTTTATGTCCCGGTGATAAACACCTCTTTCGTGGCAGTAATGGAGCGCATCGAGCAGGTTCGCTACCATTTTCGTCACTTCCTCGGCCGAAAGCCTGCCTTTTTCTTCGAGCACCTTCGCCAGCGACTCGCCCTCGGCGTATTTCAAAACGAGGTAGGGCGGATTATCTTCGGAGATCGCCACGGCCACGGGGACATCCGAATGGTTCAAAAGCTTGCCTATGGCCACTTCCCGCCTGAAACGCTCGTAGACGGCCGGGTCTCCCAACTGCGTGATATGCGGGACTTTCATCACGACCTTGTCGTTGGACTCCAGGTCTTGGGCCAGAAAAGTAGCCCCGAATCCCCCCTGGCCCAAAGGGGCCAGGATCTTGTAGCGGTCCTGAAAAACCGTTCCAGTTTCAAGCATCTGCCAACACCCTTTTTCAGTGTATGTGGTGCTCATCGCCAATTGACGGACCAAGGGCCCCTGAGTATGCTATTTTAACCGATTATGTGCTGGCCGAACTGGATGACCAAACCGCCCGCCACAATAATGAGCAACCCCAGCCAGGTGGCGTTTGCAATGGACTCCCCGAACACAAATTTGCCGGCCATTATGCTCACTATGGCGAATACGGCCACATAGACGCCCAGCAGCCTCGAAAAATCCCAGCGCACCGTGTTTACCAGCAGGCCGTAGCCCGCCAGCATCAGACCTCCGGCCAGGATTACCGCCACGCTCGCGCCCCGAAGACCCTTTCGCACCACCGCGTCTCCGCCCACCTCCAGAAGAGCGGACCCCACAAATACCAGCCATGCGCCCAGGGGTAGACCCAAATTTCCCATTTTTCACCTCTTCTACTCGAATAAATTGACAGTGATTTTCCCCGATACGTTCTTATCCACCTACCCAATGAGCAATATTTGTGCTCACTGCCTTTAAAGCTCTTTCGCCTTTGCGCCGGATCCACCCCTGCAAGCGATTCCAACGGCCAGGGCGGCGGGTTCACAAAGGGACTGTTTTCTTGCAAGAGCCAAATTTCCGGTACGATTTTATCCCGGTTTTGAGACAAGATCGAAATATTTCGTGCACAAAAGGCACAAAAATGTTCGGTCTCTATTGGTGTGAAATCAGCAATATGGAGATTAGCGCCAGAACGACCCCGGCAAATTGCACCAGGTTGATTTTTTCATGCAAAAAGATCATCGCCAGACCAATGGTCACCACGGGGTAAAGAGCGGTGAGGGGGGCTATTATGCTGATCTTTTCCCCCTCGCGTATGGCATACATGAAAAGAATCAGGCCCAGGTATCCCAGCACACCGGTAAAAAAGGCGGGAAGTATACCCTGAATCGGCGCACCGGCCAGCCGGGGCCGGAAAATGAGCATCACCAGCAGGCCCGTTAAAGCCCCGCCAAATGCTTCAAAGACGAACGCCGTTGCGGGATCGAGAAAACCCAGGGCCACTTTGGGTAAAAAACCCCACAGGCCCCAGGCAAGAAGCGCCAGGATCGAATATAGAAGCCATGCCGGCAAGCTAGTAGAGCTCCGATTTGAAGTAGGAATCATCCGTTGGAGACTGCGGCGGGCGCGGCGCGGGCGCCGAATTGTCCGTTTGATTTTCCCCGCTCGCCTCCTCCGACTGGTCCTGCTGGCCGGGAACGTTGGCGCCGGGCCCCGGCATTCTGTCGGCAAACGCCGCATAGGCCACGCTCGTGTCGTTGGAACCCGCACTCGCCCCGTTTATCCTGGCGAAAATGATGCCTTCCGGAATCGTGAATGTCTCGACAGGCTTGTCTTTAAGGTACTGCTTCATGAATTCGACCCAGATGGGGCAGGCCGCATGCGCCCCCTCCTCGCCCCTGCCAAGCGAGGAATGGTCGTCATAGCCCACCCAGACCCCGGTCAGCACCGAAGGAGTATATCCGATAAACCAGGCGTCATTAAAATCGTTTGTGGTTCCCGTTTTCCCGGCGCATGGCCGGTCAAGCGCCCTTGCAGCCATTCCGGTCCCGTGTTGCACCACTCCCTGCAGTATGTCGGTAATCACGTAGGCCGTCTTGGCCGATATGGCCTGCTCTCTTTTTACCTGGTGCTGCTCCACCAGGTTGCCGAATCGGTCGTATACCTTGTCTATGATGTAGGGCTGAGCTCTCTGGCCAAGACCGGGGAAGGTCGAGTAGGCGGACAGCAGTCCCTCCAGGGTGACTTCCGATGCCCCCAGACCAAGGGACAGGGAATGAGTGAGCGGAGTGGTTATCCCCAGTTGACGGGCATAGCTTATGGCGTAGCTTATTCCGATTGCCTTGAGAAGCTTTACGGTCGGAACGTTTCGGGAGTGGATGAGGGCGTTTCGCAGCAGTATCGGCCCCAGGTAGCGGCGGTCGAAGTTCTCCGGGGTCCAGGAGCCTCTCGCGCTGTCGGGGAAGCTGATGGGGGTGTCCATGAGCACCGAGGCCTCGGTATAGCCCTTGTCCAGCGCCGCGGCGTAAATTATGGGCTTGAAGGACGACCCCGGCTGGCGCTGGGCCTGAGTGCACCGGTTGAACTGGCTGGCTTTGAAGCTGCGCCCGCCCACCATGCAGATCACCCTGCCGGTAAGAGGCGACAGGCACATGATGGCCCCCTCCAGCCCCGTATCCTGCTCGACGCCCGCGCTCCAGGTGTCGTCTTCCATCTCGTCGAGTCTAAGCCTCAGGACGTCGCCCCGGCGGAAGACCTTTTCCGCTTGTCTGGTCCCAATGTGCACCCATCTCCAGCCCGATTCGGGAACCTCCGCCTTGCCCACCCCCAAGTCCACGTAGATGCTCCTGCTTCGAGGGTCGAATGCGGTTATCAGTCCCGCCACCACCTTGCCCTTTTCCAGCTTTCCGTTGGATTCCTTCAGGATTTTCAGGGTGGCCGGCCAGTCTCCGGTGGGTACATACACATGCAGTCCGCGGTATTTCCTGTGCCGTTTATCGATCGCCGAAAGTCCGTGGTCAAGAGCGGTTTCGGCCATCCGCTGCGCCTGGTAGTCCACCGTGGTGTCGATGGTCAGACCTTCCTTGTAGAGCATCTCGCGCCCGAAGCGCGCCTCGGCCTCGCGGCGGACTTCCTCGGTAAAATAGTCCATCTTCGCCGGGGCAAAGCGTAAGGATTTGCCGGCTATCTGCAACGGCTCGCCCAGGGCCTTTTGCGCCTCGGCGCTGGTTATGAAGTGCGCCTCGACCATTCTTTGCAACACATAGCGCTGCCTCTCGCGCGCCTGCGCCAGGTGGGTGGCCGGGGAAAATTTGTTGGGCGCTCTGGGCAGGCCGGCCAGAAGGGATGCCTGCGCCAGATCGAGTTGGCTGGCGTGTTCGTCGAAATAGGTCCGGGCCGCCGCCTCCACCCCGTAGGCGCCGGCGCCCAGGTAAATCTGGTTCAAATAAATGTAGAGGATTTCGTTTTTACTCAGGCTCGAGTCGATCCGGTGCGCCAGGATGGCCTCTTTGATTTTGCGCGAAAATGTCCGCTGGGGGGTGAGAAGCAGAGATTTTACCACCTGCTGGGTAATCGTGCTCCCGCCCTGTACGATTTGACCGGCCGCCAGATCTTTTAGCGCCGCGCGAAAGATTCCAACCACGTCCACCCCGCCGTGTTCGTAGAACCGCGAATCCTCCGCGGCGATGAACGCCTTGACCACATACGGCGGCAGCTCGTTTAGCGACACCAGATACCTTCGCTGGATGAACAATTCCGCTATGAGCTGGCGGTCGGCGGAATAGACGCTGGTGACCAGCGGCGGATGATAATTCTTCAGGGACTCCACGCTCGGCAGCGACTGGTCGATTTGCACATAGAAGGCGAAAACCACAATGGCGCCGATCAGTGTGATGCACACAAAGAATGAAAACAGGGCGAAGGCAAACCAGCGGAGCGTCCCCTTGCGCTGGTCGCGGCCCTGTGGACCTGGCTTTTTCATCTCTTACCTCACTTTCGCGAGTAATAATAGGCTCACACCGGCCCCTTTTCAATATGAAAGCTTTTTTTGGCCCCACCGCTTGAAATTATTTGGAGCGGCTTTAGCTATTGTCCAACCTCTAAAATGGCGGCGCGCTCGCCCGGAAAGGACCGAAAATGAAAGCCCTTTGTTTCCACCAGCACGGCGATCTGGATGTTCTAAGCTACGAGGATGTGGTCGACCCCGTTCCGGCAAGCGGCGAGGTCATAATCGAGGTAAAAGCGTGCGCGCTTAATCACCTCGATCTATGGGTCATGCGGGGATGGCCCGGCCTGGGGCTGGAGATGCCTCACTGGGGAGGCTCGGACATTGCCGGGATTGTAGTGGGCCTGGGAGACGGCGCTGCCGGGGTTCAAATCGGCCACCGCGTGGTGATCGACCACGGCATAAATCCGGTCGAAGACGAGTTCGTTCTTCGGGGCGAACACTCCATGAGCCCGCGCTACATGATCATCGGAGAAAATGTTCGGGGGGGATTCGCCCGTTTTGTCAAAGCGCCCGCCAAAAACCTGGTGAAAATCCCCGACAACATCGACTTTCCCCAAGCCTGCGCGCCTCTTCTGGTAACCCTTACGGCCTGGAGGATGCTTATCTCCAGAGCAAAACTGCGGGCCGGCGAAACCGTGCTGATAGTCGGCGCGGGCGGAGGCGTGAACTCGGCGGCCATCCAAATCGCCAAGCTGGCCGGTGCTCTGGTCTACGTGGTGGCAAGCTCTGCCCGAAAGGGGGAAAAGGCCCTGGAGCTCGGCGCCGATTTTATAATCGACAGGTCCCGGGTGAACTGGGCCAAAGAGGTCCACAACCTTACCGCACGTCGCGGCGTGGACCTCGTGGTGGATAACGTGGGCGCCGCCACCCTTTCCACCAGCATGTCCGTCGCGGCAAGGGGCGGCCGGATCGTGATAGTTGGCAACACCAGCGGTCCGATGACCGAAATCGACGTTCGCATGATTTTTGGCAAGCAGATAAGCCTCATCGGGAGTACAATGGGTACGCCCAAAGACTTTCGCGACATCACCCGCCTGCTTTGGAGCGGCAAAATCAGGACGGTCATAGACCAGGTGATGCCCCTTTCCGAGGGAAGACGCGGTTTCGAATTGATGGAGCGGGGAGAACTTTTCGGCAAAGTGGTCCTTGTGCCCTGAGCACCTCACCCTGATGAAACTTTTAGGCAAGCACCGCTGATAAACGCAGATGAACGTAGATTGCACACGGGCAGCTATTTTTTCAAAATCTGCGTCCATCAGCGGTGAGTTCTTAGTAGTTCAAACGTCCGGAAAAATCCTGGGCGGCTGTCCGAGAATAGCCAATCGGGTTTTTTTGTAGGAGCGGGGTGCGCCCCCGCGTAGGGTGTGGCGGCGGGGCGGCATGGACGCTCATTTAGCGTTCCATGCACCTGCCCCTTTGGCGCACCTGTTGTCGGGTCCTTACGGTCCAGCAACCACCAGATGAGTCTGACGGGCGGCGGGCGGGTTCGCAATACGGCGGAAATTCTAGGGTATAAATACCCTAGAAAATCTCTGAAATCCGAGGCGGACGACGCCTTACGGCGCTCGACCGGGGATCAGGCGGGAGCGAATCGCCTTCGCCACGGCCTGTGCGCGATTGCGAACCCCGAGGCGAGCGATGGCGTGGGTGACATAGTGGTCGACCGTCCCCTTCGACAAGC
>JARLHP010000183.1 GCA_031292195.1 Syntrophobacteraceae bacterium | reverse complement strand
TCCCGGTCTCCAGGAAAAAAGGTTCCACCCTCTCGTGTCCAACGAGCCTGCGGGCATATACGAGACAAGCCTGGATGTCTTCCGGTTCAAGCCATGGATAGCCCTCGAAGATCGTCTCGGGGCTGTCTCCAGCCGCCAGCATGCCAAGGATATGCTCAACAGCAAGTCGCCTGCCCCTTATGATCGGCTTGCCTCCGAATATCCCGGGGTTCACCTTTATCCGCTCCAAGAGCTTTTCCTCATCCATGTTTTACCTCCTAGCGAGTGTCGTCCCCATAGGTGCATCCTTTCCCGGCCCCGGAAGGCTGTTTGAACCGGTCTGCCCGCAGGCGCGGCCAGTCGGGCAGATCGGGGCTAGGCTATCCCGACTGCGGCGGCACGCCGCCGCCGCGCTTTCCCGGATGAATTTTCACTCCAATTCAGGTATAATTCCAGGTAAATAGTAAAAGATGTTTACATTTACAGCGGACTTCGGCAATGATTGCCCGCCGGGTGGCGCCGGAAAATCGAATCCAAGAGCGGATAAAATGGTGGCTGAGATCGAGCTTTGCGAAAATTCGGGTTCAGTATATCCGGTAACAACCGATGGGATTCACTTATTTAATCTGGTAGAGTTCCGTGAGCGCATGGAAAAAAGCCTTGGTCCCTCTTCGGACTCCAATGAGCTTTTTTTCAAAGCGCTGGATTTCGCCTCCGAATTGCACGAGGGACAGCGCCGAAAATCCGGGGCGCCTTACATAAGCCACCCTTGCGCGGTGGCCGAAATAATGGTCCGGGAGATGCGCTTCAAAGACCCGGTGCTCCTTGCCGGCGCCTTGTTGCACGACGTCGTCGAGGACATTCCCTGGATGTCGGCCGAAGACATAGAAGTGCGCTTCGGCCCCGGGGTAGCCGAACTGGTGGACGGATGCACGAAACTGGCCAGGTTCCACTTGGACAGGGCTTCGCTAAAAGACCTCACGCACAGCAAAATTTTCATAAGCGCCAGCCGAAGACTGGGGGTGCTCATTATAAAGCTGGCCGACCGGCTGCACAACCTCAGGACACTCCATTATCTGCCCTTGACCAAGCGGCAGCGCATCGCCCAGGAAACCGTCGATGTCTACGCCCCGATCGCGGCCCGACTCAATCTCTACCCGCTCAAAAGAGAACTCTACCATCACGCGCTGACTTTCCTCTACCCCAAGAAGAGCAAGAAAATCCTGTACGTGATGCAGGAGCTGCGCAACTCGCCGGCCGTTGCCGGCCTCGAGGCTTCCCTGTCCAAGATACTTTCCGATTACGGCGTCCCGGCCGATATCCGCACCCGCGCCAAGGGGTTGGGCAGCTATTACAATCCTCTAAAACGGAGCCTCGACCAGGCATTCCCGGAAAATTCCGTCGACTTCGCCGTTCTGCTTCACTCCGATGAGATATCCGATTGCTACAAACTGCTCGGATTGATCAACAACAACCTCTCGGTCATTCCCAAGAGCCTGCGCGATTTCATTGCCAACCCCAAGGCCAATGGGTACAGGAGCCTGCACACCAGGGTCCATTTGAGCGGAAACAATTATCTGATCAAGATCCGCAACCTGGAGATGGAGAATCTGGCCAGCGGAGGCGTCCTGAGGGCCTGGGAGTCACAGGAGGGGCTTTCAAACGAACACTGGCAGGAGATAAGCGATCTGCTGCGCGATATTGGCGAATACGCGGGCGGCGCCACGCACCGAAAAGACCTTATCAGGCTTTCGGAATCCGAAGAAATCTACACCTACAGCCCGGTGGGAGACATTTACTACCTTCCCAAGGCCAGCATAGTGCTCGACTTCGCCTATCGAATCCATTCCGAGCTGGGCGACAGCTGCGAGGGGGCCCTGGTAAACGGCGCCTTCTCCCCCATTACCGGGCGGTTAAAAGATGGCGATACGGTGGAAATCCTCACCTCCCCGGAACAGATGGATGTGGATGCCGAAATCGAGGAGCTTTGCAAAACCCCTAAAGCACGCACCGCCATCAACAGGCGGTTGCATCAGAAACGGCTGCTGTTCGCCCGGCAGGCCGGCAGGGACATCCTGCTCCAGGAGATAGTACGCCACAAGTTTTCCGCCTCTGTCCTGGAGGGAGAAAGCATGCGGTTGATCCTCGAGGTGTTGAACGTAAAAGATCTCCAGGAATTATATCTGAAGATCGGCCAGGATCTGGTTTCTCCACGGGCCGTTCTCTATTACCTGGAGGGCCACCGGCCCGATGAGGCCAGGAAGCAGGAAAGCACCGCGGGCCGGGAGCGAAACACCCTCACCGTCTCGGGCCTGGACAAGGCCGTGTTCAAATTTGCCCGCTGCTGCAACCCCTTGCCCGGTCAGGACCATGTCCTGGCCACCCTGAGTGAAAGAGGAGTCACTTTTCACCACCAGGACTGCCGCGATCTTCTCGAAAGGCACTCTCTTCTCATGCAGCAGATGCTCCAGGTCCACTGGGACCTGTCCGTGCCCTGGCGTCCCCCCCTGATGCTCGATATTCACATTTTGGACAGCAGGATTCGAGACCTGCTCGGCGTACTGTCGGACATGGACCAGGATGTCCTCATCCGGCAAATAAACGGTGGCCTGGACAGGCATAACAGGGAATTCGTATCCCTGCGGGTCGTTTTTCACAATTTCGCGGAAACCAGGGAATTTTTCAGCCGCATGCCCGCTGGAAAAACGATGGTCGAAGACTTCGGACGCGAGAGAAAAAGATTATGAAGTGCGCAAGCCCTCAATGGCCATCTGTTTTTTCTCCGGGAGGCCGGGCATCAATGCAGCAGCCTGTTGTCTTCGCTTTCCCCGAAGGCTTTGCGGGCAAGATGCTTCAATTTGTCCTTCTTGAGTCCCGCCACTTCCACCAGCAGGAATTGAATCCAAACGCCGCACAGAAAATTGACCACATTCTCGTCACTGATGAAAACCTCCTGCCGCAGGTTCTCATCGCCGATGGCTTCGATCGCCAGGCTCATAACTTCATTTCGCAGCTTGCCTTCCCCCAGTGAGCGGATGCCTTTGCGGTACAGTCTATCCATTTCCTGCGCCTGGACTATGATGCAGCAAGCCTTGTCGCAAGCTTCGATCAGATTCATGCAGTCTCCATTGCGGCGTGTTGGTTCTCTTTTGGAAGAGGTTGATTTTAAACCTTGTCGTGGTATTAATTACCGCGTTTTAATAAATTCTAACATCTAACCAGGCGACTGGAAATAAAAACCATCCGGAAAGGAATCTCCATGCGAATTAATGGTGGAAATCTCTCAGGCATCGCCAGAACAGCCTGCCTTGCGGTACTGTTCTGGTCTGTTTTTCTGTTCCGCGGCACAATAGGACATACGGCGCCTTTCGAGGCCCCCGCCTCCTTTGCCAACCTCGTCCAGCAGGTGGAAAGTTCGGTAGTCAACATCTCTACCACTCAAAAGGCCAAGGAAAAGAGTCCGCTGCAACAATTCGGGGGGCCTAATTCGCCCTTTGACCAGTTTTTCGGCGACCAGTTCAAGCACTTCTTCGGAAACATTCCGCAAGGGGAGGTCGAAACGCATGCTCTGGGCTCCGGTTTTCTGATCAGTGACGACGGCCTGATTCTCACCAATAACCACGTGGTGGACAAGGCCGATGAGATCACGGTCAAAACTTTTGACGGCAAAGAATACACCGCCAAGGTTGTCGGACGCGACCCCAAGACCGACCTCGCCCTGGTGCGCATAACCGCGGGCAAGGGCGTTTTGCCTAAACCCGCTGTTCTCGGAGACTCGGACGCCATTCGTGTCGGCGACTGGGTCATAGCCGTCGGCAATCCTTTCGGACTTAGCACCACCGTCACCTCGGGCATTATCAGCGCCAAGGGCCGGGTTATAGGCGCCGGTCCCTATGACGACTTTCTGCAGACCGACGCGGCCATCAACCCGGGAAACAGCGGGGGGCCGCTGTTCGATATGCAGGGGCAGGTGGTCGGGATCAATACCGCCATCGTTGCCCAGGGCCAGGGGATTGGTTTCGCCATTCCCATCAATATCGCCAAGAGTATCCTGGGGCAGTTGAAGACCGGCAAAGTCATCCGCGGATGGCTGGGGATCATGATCCAGAACATCACCCCGGAGTTGGCGAAGTCCTTTGGCATAACTGCGACCAAGGGAGTGATAGTTGCCGACGTGGTTCAGGAGGGGCCGGCCGCCAAAGCCGGTATGCAGAGAGGCGACATTATTCAAAACCTCGAGGGCAAAACGGTGGAAAATTCTGGCGAGCTTTCCCGCAAGATCGCCGCTCTAAAACCAGGCACCGAGGTTAGCCTCGGAGTTATCCGAAACGGCAAACCGCTCACTTTGAAAGTCACTCTTGGCACTCTGCCGGCAAAACTGCCCAAGGCCAAGATCCTCTCCCCCAAAACCGAGAGCGCCTGGGGTATAACGGTTCAAAATCTTACTCCCGAGCTTGCTCAGACATTCGGTTTGAGCGCGGGAGAAACCGGGGTGGTCATTACCAAAGTGCAGCCGAACTCCGCGGCCGCCGAGGCCCTGCTGCGCCAGGGAGATGTGATAAAGGAAGTGAACCGGCAGAAGATCCAGAACATCCGGGATTGGACCCAGGCCACCGAAAAAGTGAGCAAGGGCGCGCCCTTGCTTCTGCTCGTGGAACGTGGCGGCAATACTTTCTATGTGGCTATAAAGGCCGCCGAACACTGATGCCGAAAGTGTTCGCCAAACATGAGGGTTGATAGTGCCCATGGAGACTGAAAGCAGCCCGTTCATCGTTAGCGTGCCGCCCGAGCAAATCCGGAAAGAAAAGGAAAAGGCGGCACAGCTTCGCGGGTCGCAGTGGTGGAAACGCCAAACCGCCAAGGGTGTGTGTTACTATTGCCACAGGAAATTTCCCCCCGCCGAACTGACCATGGATCACATGGTTGCGCTCATACGCGGGGGGAAATCCTCCCGGGGCAATGTCGTGCCGGCCTGCCGGGAATGCAACAGCCGCAAGAAATACTTGCTCCCCCTCGAGTGGGCGGAGTATCTCGGCAGGATATCCGCCCAAAGTGACCCGGGCGCCACGCCGGCCAACGACGTTTCAGACCAGCCCCCGGGAGTCTGCGAGCCTCAAGGATAATGCGCATGGAACAATGTCGAGAATGTGAACTGGCCATCTACTGTTACTCAGATTCGAGTTCCTGGATTTTCAGAACCAAGCAGGAAATGGGAGAAAAGACCAACGCGATCGCCAACTGCCCGGTGCACGAACAGGTCGAACGCACGATCGCCTCTCGCAGGGTGGAAGCGGAAAATTGTGGACAGTGAGGGGTTTGCCCATCCTGCCATCGAGGGAATTTAGGGGTCGTGGAACCCCTGAATTCCCCTGCCCCGGTTTTTTCCCCTAAACATGCCGATTTTGCGGTCTCGCGCCCGTTTCGGGTCCTCTTCGGCTCTCAGCTTTACTCTCTCCCGTTGGGCTGTTTCCAGCAATTTTTCCAGGGGCGGGCCATCCTCGCCTGGTCTATCTTTTTTCCCCTCCCCCGGCGGGCCACACCACACAGGGTTCCTCGGCTGCTTTTCCGTGACCGGGGACTGTTTTCCTTGATCAGGTTCTCCAGGCCGAACTTCTTTACCCGGTAGTTCATCTGACGAAAGGTAAGACCCAGTTCGCGCGCCGCCTTCCGTCGAATCCACCGGTTGCGCTCCAGGGCGGTGGAGAGTTCCTGGCGTTCCATCTCCTCCAGCCGGGACATGGTGGACTGCCCCCCGGAAAACGCTCAGCTTGTCGAGCAGGTCTCTTCGAAATCCTCCCCGGCCCACCGCGTCCGAAAGATTGCGGCTGGTCGAAGCAATCAGCCGAATGTTCGCCCCCCTTTTTCCGGTTACCTTGGAATCCGCCGAACCGGACCTCTCGATGTATTCCACTATCTTTGCCTGAAGGGGTAGTGAGAGCTCGCCCACCTCTTCCAGAAACAGGCTGCCGCCATTCGCCTTCTCAAACAGAGTCTTCTTTTCACCGTGGAGCGCCTCTTGGCCGCGGGGAGGCAGAGCTTCATGGCTCTTCCCTGGCGATATGCCATAGTACAAAAATGTACCATTGTTTTCGCTTGGAACAATAATGACTCATTTATGTGGCCTTGCGACCTTCCACCAAACTCAACCTCGACAATAAGAGTAACAATAGCGCCATGTTAGCATTGCTGGCATGCTCCTTGGATTGTCTGCGGTGTCGTGGTCGATCATAGCCCCAGTATTCGTAAGAAATCATCGAGAAGTTTGCAATTCAAAAAAGCTAAGAGGAGAGGGAGCATGGTAAAAATTGAGGCCATCATCAAGCCGCATAAATTGGAAGAGGTTCAAACAGCTTTGGTGGGTATCGGCATCCAGGGGATGACGGTTTTCGAGGTCAAGGGGTTCGGACGACAGAAGGGCCACACCGAGATGTATCGGGGCGCCGAATACAAGGTTGATTTCATACCCAAGGTGATGCTCACGGTGGCTGTCAAAGATGAGCAGAGTGACGAGGTGGTGAAAACGATCCAAAAGACGGCCTCCACCGGGAAGATTGGCGACGGAAAGATCTTTGTGACCCGCATAGAGGTAGCCATGCGCATTCGAACGGGAGAAACCGGCCCGGAATCGCTCTAAGAGTGTGTACAAGTATTTGGTGGCATATTCAATAGATGTCATTTTGGTCAAGGATTGAAAATTTTTCGTGTTTGAAACATGACTATTGCTATGGGAGGGAAGAATAGAAATGCCTAAAAGAAAAACAGCGCTGGTACTTCTTGCCGTTTCTATGCTCATCACATGGATGCTTATGATTCATCCGGTTTGCGCTGAGGAACCCAAGCCCGACCCTGCCGGTATCGCTACCGGCGCCAAGGCCGATGCCCTGGATGCGGGCGGCACCTCTTTTGTCGTTTCCGAGCCTACCGACAAGAAAGACCCGGAATATGCCAAAAAGAAACAGGAGTTCATCGATTACCAGGCCCAGGCGGCAAAAGAACCGCTTGCGGTGAAGCTGGCCGACACCGTCGGACACGTCCGGATCGCGACCAACTTCAGTTGGACCCTTCTTACCGGGTACCTGGTGCTCTTCATGCAAGCAGGCTTTGCGCTTCTCACCTGCGGGTTGGTGCGTAAGAAAAACGCCGGTCATCTCATGATGCTTAACTTCGCGGCGTATGTCTTCGCCTTCCTGGCATACTACGCGTTAGGCTACGCTTTCCAGTTCGGCGCCGTCGCGGTGAATGCGGCTCCAACAAATCTCGGGGGGATACCGACTCTAAACCACTTCCTCATCGGAAGCGGCCAGTGGGGCTTCCTGGGCGGCAAAGGCTTTTTCTTGAGCGGCCCGGCCTACGACGCCGGAAGCAATTGTTTCACGCTCTTCGAAGTCGTGTTTATGGAGACTGCCGGGTATATCATAGTGGGCGCCATTTGTGAGCGAATCACGTTCTGGGGCTTCGTGCTGTGCGAACTCTTTGTGGGGGCTTTCCTCTACCCCATATTCGGCTGTTGGGTCTGGGGCGGCGGCTGGATGTCTCAGTTGGGCGCAACGTTGGGTTGGGGTCACGGATACGTGGATTTTGCGGGTTCGACAGTTGTCCATGCGGTGGGAGGCTTCTGCGCCATGGCGCTCGCTTATATCCTTGGCCCACGCATCGGCAAGTACGGTCCGGACGGCAAACCGCGAGCCTTTCCCGCGCATAACATCGTCTTTGTTGTGACCGGCACTTTTATTCTCCTGTTCGGCTGGATGGGTTTCAACCCCGGCTCAACCCTTGGCGCGTCGGACCTGCGCATTGCAGTGGTAGCGGTGAACACCAATCTTGCCGCTGTCTCGGGTTCTGCCACGGCCTTGCTCTTCTGGTACTTCAAGTTCGGCAAACCAGACATCACGATGGCGTGCAATGGCATGCTCGCCGGTCTCGTTGCCATTACCGCCCCTTGTGCGTTTGTCAGCCCGAACTCCGCCATCATTATCGGCATCCTGGCGGGCATGCTTGTTTGTGTGGGGGTCCTCTTTAATGAGCGAGTGATCAAGGTCGACGATCCCTGCGGGGCTATCTCCGTGCACGGATACTGCGGCTGGTTGGGGGCCGTTTGTGTCGGAATTTTTGCCGATGGTACCTACGGATCGGGCTGGAACGGCGTCGGTGCGACTACCTACCTCGGCACGGCAGGCCAAGGCGTGACGGGTCTTCTCCACGGGGACGTGTCGCAGTTCCTGACGCAGCTCGGCGGAGCCACACTCTGTGCGCTGTACGCATTCGCCTTCACATTCGCGGTGTTTAAAATCGTGAACATGATCGTCCCGCTACGCGTATCCGAAGAAGCGGAAACGGAAGGTCTCGATGTTCCGGAGTTCGGCTTGCCTGCCTACCCCGAGGACTCGTTTGTCTGATGGAACGAAGCTCTGTGGCTCTATTTGAAAAATTTTCATCATAAACTCAGCTCGGAACAGATGGAACATAAAGGCAAGGGATTTCACCTGTTCCGGGCAGATTTGAGAAGCAGCCGGAAATATCCTCGTATGGTAAAGACTTATCGCCGTGGAAGCAGGCAGGGGCATCCTGGCGCCCTCCACGGGCTAAATTGGGTGGTGGACCATGCAGCATAGTATCTCCGAGCTTAAGTTGAACATCCTCTCCGGGGTCTATCGGATCATCGGCCGAGCGCTTCACTTGGAGCATGCCATCGACGACATTATCGGGACGCTGACTCAGGCCCTCCCCATATCGTCCGCAGCCGTCATTCTCAGGCACAGGGAACTCGACCGGTCCATTTTCCCGTTCTACAGCGATTCGGACACCGGCCCCAAGGTTGACATGCAGAGGCTCTACAGAACGGTACTCACCCTCGTTTTCCGTGTCGCACAGCCCTTTGTCGTTCTCGACGACGAGACAAAACCGCTATTTCTCGACCGCAAGATCCTTTATTCGATAAAAAAAGAACAGGTCCGGCTTCTCGGCACTCCGATAGTGATCGGGGACGTAGCGGCGGGGGCAATTGTTGTAGACCGCCTCTTCGGGAACTTGGCGACACTTGAGGAAGACATCCAGTTCTTGTCGATAATAGCCAACCTCATAGCTCAGATAGCGTCCCTTGAACTCCATGCGAAAAGGCGCGAAGAGATCCTTTCAAAAGAAAACGTCGCCCTTCGTGCCAGGCTCTCCGACCAACGTATAGGGCTGGCGTGCCTGGGCAAGAGCGATAAAATAAAGCAGCTTGAAAAAATGATCCGGAAATTCGCCCCGGGTGATGCCCCGGTTTTGCTGTGCGGCGAGCCGGGGACGGGGAAATCGTTTATCGCCAGTATTATTCATGAGTTGAGCGGAAGGGCCGCGCAGCCCTTTGTCACCGTCCACTGCTCGCTTCCCGAAGACCTTCTGGATGAGGAGTTGTTTGGAAACAGAAACAATTACCAACACGAAGGAGTAGCCCCCAAACCGACTCTGTGCGACAAGGCAAAGGGGGGCGCCCTGTTTCTAAATGAGGTTGGCGAACTCTCCTTGTCCCTCCAAGCCAGAATGGTAGAGTTCATTGAACGATCCGAATCGGCTGACCTGAGAATATCGAGGACAAAAGTCGTGGATATCCGGCTGATCGCCTCGACGAGCGGCAATCTTGCGGAAGCGGTGGCCAGGGGAACTTTTCGAAGAGACCTTCTGGACAAGCTCAATGTCTTGCCTATCCAGATCCCTCCGCTCAGGGAAAGAAAAGAGGATATACCTTTCCTGCTTAAGAGATTTCTCCATGAAGCGTGCGAAGAACACGGCAGGAAGCTGCGGCCCAGCCCCCAGACACTGAAAAGACTCTCGGAACACGACTGGCCAGGGAATATAGGCGAGTTGCGCAAAGCGATAATCCGCCTGGTCATCATGGCAGAGGGGACGGAAATCAAGGCAGGCGATACGCCAACCGTCCTTGAACAATCCTGTGCCCGGGAGTATGCGCAGCCCGAAAGCCAGATCAATCTCTCCCGGCTGGACGAAATGGAACTCAAAGAAATCTCGGCCGCCCTGGAGCGCAACATGTGGATTCAGCGGCGCGCGGCGCGCGATCTGGGTTTAACTTTTCGCCAGATGAATTACCGCATCAAGAAGTTCGGCCTGGGAAGTGTGATTAGAGAAAAGCGGCCCAGGTCGCGGAACGCCGGCTAAAAGCTATAAAAGAGGGACGCCCTTTAAATTTTATATTGCTCACACAAGCGGGAAAAGCTTGGGATTTCTTAACTCAACAGCATTGGCCTTCAATGCTGGAAGACGTGCAGGACGCCCCCTGAGGGTTTCCGAGGAACTCGAAGGTCTGGATCAGTCCGAAGTCGCGGTAACGGCTTACCCCGACTTTATCAGGCCCGATTACGGTTTAGCCAGAGTCAACGACTAGTTGCTTGCAACAGCAAATGGAGGGCCGCCGTGAGTCCGGGCGGCCCTCCTTCTCTTTCGGGGAATGGACCATGAAAAGACTCATCGTGCCGGCCCTGTTCTTTATCCTGGCGGCTATTTCGCCCACCGGCCGGACCATCACCGCCCGGGCACACACCGGGCCGGGCGATCATCTGCTGGTCACCGGAACTGTTTCCAACTCCCACGGAGGACCCGTGGAAAACGCCGAGCTGAACTTCTACGCCAACGGGCGCAAAGTGGCCTGTACGCAAAAAGCGACCACCTCCGGGGAGGGAAGGTATTCGGCCGAACTGGCGCTTCCTCATGGGCTTTTACCCGAAGCAAAAATCGAAATCGACGCCCTGAAACCCTGTTTCAAAATCCCGGAACACGTGCTGGTCGAACGGCTGGCCAAAGAGGCCGGCGCCCCGGGAGCGGACACCGTCTATCTTGCCCGCTGCAATTTCACCATCTTGCGGCAGATAACGCCCGCTTTCTGGATCGCCACCGCCATCCTTCTCGGCGTCTATGTGCTGATCGCTTTTGAACATTTGCACCGCACTCTGGCCGCCCTTCTGGGGGCTTCCCTGATGCTGGCCATTAGCTACACCGCCGGCGCCTTCGATTCCGCTTACAGGATCCTCACCTTTGGCAAGGCCATGCACGCCATCGACCTGAACGTCGTCTTTCTTCTAATGGCCATGATGATCATCGTGGGGATCATGAAGAAAACAGGCGTTTTCCAGTGGATGGCCTACAAGGCCTACCAGATGGCGGGGGGAAATGTATTTGCCCTGGCTTCCGTTCTGATGTTCGTAACAGCGGTTATCTCGGCCTTCCTGGACAATGTGACCGCCATGCTCCTGATCATTCCGGTCACCATCGAGATCGCGGTGACTCTGCAAATCAACCCCGTGAGTCTGCTGCTCCCGGAAGCCTTTGCTTCCAATATCGGGGGGACTGCCACCCTGATTGGGGATCCCCCCAATATCATGATCGGCTCTTATGCCAAGCTGTCCTTCATGCATTTCGTCGGCCACCTGTCCCTGGTCAATGCGATAGCTCTGCTGATTGCGATCCTCTATTTCGCTTACTGGTACAGGAAAGACTATTCCCGGGCCAGGGTGGATAATGTTGGGGAAATGATCGCCCGTTTGCGGAAAGAATACAAGATCACCAACAAGACCTTGCTCGTTCAAGGCTGCTTCATCCCGGCGATGACGGTTTTTCTCTTCATCATCCACGGGACTCTAAAGATGGAGCCCAGCGTGGCGGCGCTGATCGGAGCGGCGCTATTCCTGGTAATAAGCCGTGAAGATATCGTGGAGATGCTGGAGCATGAGATTGAATGGCCCACGCTCATTTTCTTCATGATGTTGTTCGTGGTGGTGGCGGGCGCCGAAGAAGTCGGCTTCATTCAGATTATTGCCGACTGGGTGCGGGAAATTTCCAAAGGCTCTCTGGTCGTGGCGATTTTGATGATCCTGTGGGTTTCCGCACTGGCCTCGGCCATCCTCGATAATATTCCCTTCACGGCAACCATGCTGCCGGTTGTGGGCTATCTCACCACGGTCATTCCCGGCGCACAGAGCGGGGTGCTCTGGTGGGCGCTCTCTCTTGGCGCCTGCCTGGGAGGAAACGGAACCATGATCGGAGCAAGCGCCAATGTCGTCACGGTGGGAATGGCCGAAAAGGCCGGATACCCCGTATCTTTCAAGGAGTATTTCAAAGTAGCCTTTTTGCCCATGATTATCTCCATCATTTTATGTTCAGCGTGGCTGTTGGTAAAAGAGCGCTGATTTAAAGAGAGTCCCCTGCTAAGGTTGTGGAGGGTCGCGCCTTGCCTCTATTTTCTCACCCTGTTGAAAACCGGCCCGACGCCGCGGTTCTGGAAACGAGCCGCGGCTCGACGGGAGAGACCGTCAACAATTGTGCCGCTCACGGTCTTGGAACACTCCCGCTTGCCTTGGGCGCGCTGGGCATCGTCTATGGAGACATAGGCACGAGCCCGCTTTATGCCGTAAAAGAATGTTTCCACGGGCTGCACGCCATCGCCCCGAGCGCGCTGAATATCCTGGGCGTGCTCTCCCTGGTGTTCTGGTCTCTCACCATGGTGGTTACCGTAAAATATGTGGCCTTCATTCTGCGGGCGGACAACAGGGGGGAGGGTGGTATTTACGCCCTGCTGGCCCTCATTCCGGCAGACAAGACAAAGCGCTCGCCTCGAATGTATGCGGCGATCGTACTGGCCGGAATGCTCGGGGCGGCCCTGCTTTACGGCGATGGAATCATTACCCCGGCCATCTCCGTACTCTCCGCCATGGAGGGGCTGGAGGTAGCTACCCGGACGGCGGCCCCCTTCGTCCTCCCCCTGACATGCCTGGTCCTGTTCGCGCTCTTTTCCGTCCAGCGCCGGGGGACCTCCGATATCGGAAAGGTCTTCGGACCGGCCATGCTGGTGTGGTTTGCAACGATAGGAGCGCTGGGAATCCT
>JARLHP010000182.1 GCA_031292195.1 Syntrophobacteraceae bacterium | reverse complement strand
TTCAGGATGAGTGGGACAAAACACTCAGGCAACTACGAGCACAGATTCAGGCCGTCGATTTTGCCGAGGCCGCTGAAAGGCTGGGAGTTTCTCACTCCGGCAACACATTGACGGTGAGCTGCCTCAGCAAAGATTTCCATATCGATCAGAGGGGCAATGTCAGATCGGACCGCCATTTGACACCATGGTTGACCGTTCCTCTGCTCAACTACGTAATTCGTGGCGCCGGGAAAAAAATTGCAGGAAGGTGGGTCCTGTTCAAGGAATTGGACGGCGGGGCCGACTGGGGGAGACTCTTTGCCCAAAGATGCGAGAAGCCGTTGAAGAAACTCATCGATAACGACATTGACCTTTTTGAAAACATCATCGACATCTTTGACGGAAAGCCAATTGAGAATAGTGCGCCTTGCGATTTTTCGATTGTCATTCATCCATTGCCAAAAGTGCCGGTCCTCATCCGCTACTGGAAAAAAGAGGGCGATTTCGACTCAGCCCTCACTCTGATGTTTGATTCAACGGCTAAGGACAATCTCGGCATCGAGCAGCTTAACACCATTTGCGTCGGTCTCGTCACTATGTTTGAAAGGATCGTCCTTACCCATGGAAATCGCCCTCACTGAGAGGAAGAGCATGAAATTCAATAATTCTCTGAAATGCCCCGTGGTTCGAACAAACGCTGACTGTCGTCCCTCGGATATTTCACTGTCGCGACTGCGGATCTGAAGTCGAAATATGGAGCGATGAAGGAAAAGCAAAATGCTCCGTATGTTGGAATTGGATTATGAATGACCGTCAAAGGGGACGGGAAGATGCGCGGAGGAAGGCCCAGCTCTGCATTGAGGTCATGGAATATACCGACGAAACAGGCATGACTTTCTTTTACGAAAGATATGCAACAGAGTTGATGTTTTCAGATTTTGTCCAAGACAATAATTACAAGACCGAATACGAGAGTTGCCACAAATACGGGAAAAACCTTGCATGTCCGCCTTTTAGCCCCACTTGTGAGGATTACCTTGGGAAAGTCGAAAAAGCTAGGGCAATCTGTATAAGGCTTCCTCAAGAATATTTTAGTCATATTGCGCGTGAGGATAGGTGATAAACGTTAACATGTAACGATTATTTTGAGTTTTAATAACACGGAAAGGAGAGCTAATGATGGATTATTTTCAAATGACAGCCCCCTGCGGTCTGGACTGCTTCGATTGCCCTTTCTTTTTGGCCCATGAGAACAAGGAAGCAATGAGCACCGTTAAGAAACTGTCTGAGGAATTCCACATTCCTGTTGAACTAACGCTCTGCAATGGATGCCGGAAACACATTGGCCAAATCCCCATACAAAGACAAATTTTCGGTGATGCACATCGTTGTGCGGCCTATGAGTGTTCCCAGAGCAAGGGGTTGGATTTTTGTGGCGTTTGCGACCGGTTTCCTTGCGACAATCTACACCCCTATGCCGACAAAGCCGGCGACCTACCACACAACATCAAGGTCTTCAATCTGTGCTTGATTAATAGAATGGGCTTGGAAAAATGGGCCGAGTCCAAGGCCTCCGAAGTTCGTAAAACCTATTTCACGCAACCTTGGACTTTGATGTAATCAAAGGTGCCGCCGCTATCTTATTATCACAAAAGGACCCGTGCATCGGCAGATTGGCACAAGGAGGTATCGAAATGGACTGTCTTAGTTGTGGGCGTCGAGTTGTCGAGGAGGAAACGTATTTGCTGGAAGGGAGGCGTTTGTGTGAGAATTGCGCAATGACGGCAGGCTTGTTTCCTCTCGAGCATGCAGGCTCGCGGAGGGACAAGATCTCCGAACGAGGGCGACGTCTCACTGTAGCAAAGCCTGATGACAACCGGTATCCGTGAGGAAGAATGATTGTCTTTCATCGGGCATACTCATGGGCGGCCCGCGCACCGGACGCGCACTTTTCTGGTTTCAGGGTTTCCCGGGGGGGGCAATGTTGTTGAGTTAAGCGACTCAACTGGAATCGGTGCTGCTCTTTTAGAGCGACGATCATGATCCCGGAGGGATCAAAGCCACTAGCCGGTGGTTGAGGCCGGAGGCCGATACCCCCGGAAAGGAACGAAAAAGAAGGCGACGACCCCGTCAGGGGTCGCAGATCAAGCGGTGCTCAGACAGGCGGGAAAAGCTTGGGATTTCTTAACTCAACAACATTGCCGGGGGGGGGGAGACTGGAAGCTGTCTTGAAAAGTCCCTGCCGGCCCCTCCCGGCGCTACGCGCCCCGGACACCGTGTGTCCGTGCCACCCCTTGGTTCGCCGCGGCTTTTCGTGGTTCAAGTGGGCCGAGTGCCCGTGACCAGCTGCTTTTGGCCGAAGATCGCGGCCCTGGCCGCTTCCATTACATCTTTTAAAGGGATCTTTTTTTCCAGGGCGATGCGTTTGCAGTCTTCGTATTCCGGGGAGATGTTGATAATTTCCCCGTTTGCCTCGGCTACTTTGCCCTTTACCGGGCCGTACCTGGTCTGGAACTCCACGATTGCCCTGCGCGCCTTGATCCGGTTTTCCAGTCTCCACCTGAGCCCGATGGAGGTGGTCTCGCGCAGCAAAAAGCCGGTAAACATCTGGATGCGCTCCGGTTCGCAGGTCACCGTAACCAGCGTCCCGGGGCGGTTTTTCTTCATCTGCACCGCACCCAAAAAGACATCCAGCGCCCCCATCTCCAGCATTTTGCCCATAAGATGGTCATAGAGTTGCGGGTTCATGTCGTCGATGTTGGTTTCGAGCACGGCGATCTGTTCGGTTTCATAGCCCCGCGCTGCGTCCGCCCCCTGCCCTATCATCAGGCGAAGGAGGTTGGGCATTTCAGTCTGGCGGGTCCCGGCCCCATACCCGATCTTTTCCAGGGTCATGGCCGGCGAAGGGCCAAAATCCCGGCAAAGGGTGGTGAGAATGGCGGCGCCGGTTGGTGTCAGAAGCTCGCCGCAGGCCGAGGTGGAATAAAAGGGCTTGCCCCGGATCAGTTCGGCGGTGGCCGGGGCCGGTACGGGCAATATGCCGTGGGCGCATTGGACCGTCCCGCCTCCCACATTGAAGGGCGAACAGTACACCCTGTCGATCTCCATGGCCGCCAGCCCCGCCACGCCGCCCACCACGTCTATTATGGCATCCATCGCGCCGACTTCGTGAAAATGAATTTGATCGACGGTGGTGCGGTGCACCCCGGCTTCGGCTTCGGCCAGCCGCCTGAAAATCATGATGCTTTTCTCTTTTATCCTGTCGTCCAGGCCGCTTGCACCTATAATTTCCTCTATGTGTTCGAGTCGGCGGTGGTGGTGATGATGGTGGCGCTCGTCTATTTCCACAACCGCCCGGCTCCCGCCGATCCCATTTTTTACCACCTTCTCCACTTTTATCCGGTAGTGCGAAAGGCGCAGTTTGGAGAGTTCGGCCCTCAGCCGTTCGAGCCCCAGCCCCGCGTCCATGAGGGCCCCCAGGATCATGTCCCCGCTTGCCCCGGAAAAACAGTCGAAATAGGCCAGCCTCATCACTTTGCCTCCAACTGCGCGGCGACTTCTTTTTTAAGCGCCACTTTATTGATGAGACTTGCCTGGTATCCGGCGCCAAAACCGTTGTCGATATTTACCACCGAGACCCCGGAGGCGCAGCTGTTCAGCATGCTCAAAAGGGCGGCCACGCCCCCGAAACTAGCGCCGTAGCCAACGCTGGTGGGAACCCCTATCACCGGACAGGACACCAGCCCGCCCACCACGCTGGCCAGCGCCCCTTCCATGCCCGCCACCACCACCGCCACGTTGGCTGCAAACAGGTCGTCACAGACGTCGAGGAGGCGGTGGATTCCGGCCACCCCCACATCGTAGATGCGCTTCACGCTGTTTCCCAGCACCTCGGCGGTAACCGCGGCTTCCTCCGCCACCGGCATGTCGGAGGTCCCGGCGCTCACCACGGCAATACTACCGGTCTTTTCGACCGGTTCGGGGCGAATCACCACAATGGCGGCCATCTCGAAGTATTGACAGTCCCCGCTCACTTCCCGAATCGCTTCGTAGACGTCGCGCCCGGCCCTGGTGGCGAGAACATTGACATGGTTTCGGGATATGCGCTCGACGATACCCTGAATCTGGGCGAGGGTTTTACCCTGGCAGAATATCACCTCCGGAACCCCGGTGCGCACGCACCGGTGATGGTCTATCCGCGCATAGCCCAGGTCTTCGAAAGGAAGCTTCCTGAGTTTATGCATGGCCGAATCGAGGTCGATGAGACCTCCTTGAACCTGCTCCAGGAGGTCTCTTAGATGCTTGTGGTCCATTTGGTAACGCCTTTCATCCCTTATTGGTGCTTCCCATGGAGTAGCCCTCCAGGTCCAGGGTGACAAACCTGAACCCCAGGTCTTTGAAAAAAGCCGTGACACGCCGGCGAGCAGCGTTATCCAAAAGCTTCGCAATGTCTTCGGCCGCGACTTCGATGCGCGCCGTATCGCAGTAATCTCTCACGCGCACCTGCCTGCTAAGAGACATCTCGCGCAGCAGGTCTTCACAGGCGTCGATACGCGCCAGCCTTTGGGCGGTAATCGGGCTGCCGCACGGGATGCGCGTGGCGAGGCAGGCATAAGGAGGTTTATCCCGGGTGGAAAGACCCAGTTTCCCGGACAAAAGCCTGATTTCCGCCTTGCAAAGCCCGGCTTCCAGAAGCGGGCTTTTCACTCCCAGTTCCTCGATGGCCTTCATGCCCGGCCGAAAATCGGCCAGGTCGTCGGTGTTCGAGCCTTCAACCACGAAGGCCATGGAATTTTCAGCGGCAATTTTCAACAGCATCGAAAAACGGCCTTTTTTGCATATATAGCACCTGTCCGCATCGTTTTTTAGAAATCGAGGGTCTTTGAGCTCATCGGATTCGATTACCAGGTGGTTTACGCCGAACTCCGCGGCAAGCCGCACCGCATCCCGCATCTCATGGCGCGCGGTGGTCTGGGACCTCGCGGTCACCGCCAGCACCCCCTCGCCCAGCACCGTGCGCGCCACCTTGAGCAGCAGGGCGCTGTCCACTCCCCCGGAAAAGGCCACGATGACAGTTTTCATGCCGGCGAGTATACCTTCCAGTTTGGCGAGCTTCCTGGTGGTCATCACTTTTGTCCTTTTGTCGTCATTATTGTTTTCTCCCGGGCGCAGAGTACCTGATCGGGTCCGGGAAATCCAGAGCGGCCAACGGCGCCCCCGGCGGCGTGGCCATTGTCGCGACCGGAAGCCCGCACCTCAGCCCTGCAAAAACATACCCGGGTTTTCCTGATTAACTCTATTTAACTGGAAGTCCCCGGCTGCGGCAAGATGGCCGAGCATCCGCAGGGGCGGTCGCGAAATACTGCTTAAAATCCTCGGAAATAGAGTGAGGAGAGCATATCAAATCCCGCCGTGCACGATAAGATGCTGTGAGACTCTTCACGACCCATCCCAGGGAACCGGGAGTGTCGCGCGCGCGTGAATGCCAATGCGGGCGCTAAAGTTTATACCGGCGGAAAAGGAGAATTATCATGGCAGTTAACAATCCCAAGGAACTTTTTGTGATGCTGCTCTCAAACGTGCGACAGCACGAAGAGCGGGCCAAAGAGGTCTACCAGATGTTGAGCCAGGCCGCAAAGGACACGGAAATGAAGGAGGCCCTGGAGTCCAGGGGGTTCCTGGAAGGCAAGATACTCGACACCATCGATCACTGCTTCAAGCTCATCGGCGAGAAGCCGGTGAGCTTGAGTGGACGACTCCAGGAAGTTTTCATGGAGGATTTTCAAAAGGAACTTGCCGAGATAAAAGCCCCGGCGGCCAGAGTTCTTTTCGTCGCGGCCAAGGCGACCCACATGATGAATTTCAGTATCGCCGAGTACACGGCGCTCGTGGCGATGGCCGATGTCACGGGGAAGTATGGAGTCGGCGTAATGCTCGAAAGCTGCCTGGCCGACAAAATGACCTTCATTGAAAGAACCAAACGGCTGATCAGGGAAAGAGTCGGAAGTAAGGCCATGGAGGCTCGAATGGCTGCCTAAAAAAGGCAATGGTGAATGTGTGGACGCTATGGCCCACTCGGCGGATGAAAGTGTCGAGCGGGCCATTTTTTTTGGGACGCAAAACATCCCTTGCGCGTAAATAGTAAGATGGAAATTGCCTGGTCCCTGTCAAACGCCCGGAGGCGCGAGTTAAAACGGCACCCGGCCGGGAACCTCTTCCGGGGAAATCTCCTGCCACCCGGGAGCGCCGTGCAGAAGTGTCCGGAATATCGTTACATGCACTTCGCCTTCGAACCGCACCGGACGGCCCGAACGGTTTGCTATTTCCCGTATGGCACGAGGCAGCCACACTGATTTTCCTCCCATGATGAAACGCCCCCTGGTTGTATCAATTGCAAACACATTGACCGGGAAAGGGATTGCCAAAGCCACCGGCAGAATGGTGAGACCATAAATTTCGGTCCGATTGCGAACCGCAAGCACTTCATCCCACAAAAGAGACGCCTTGCGGGCCGGGGGGACCGGAAAACCCCGCCATCCCGGAACTGCCAGCTTGAGCCCGCTCTCATCTATTTCCATTCGGGTGCAGGCAGCCGCAATGCCGTGCGGCAACAACACAGCGGCCCCGAAGAGCATTGGTATCCCCATCAGCAGGAAGCCGAGCACACGATCCTGGAGCAGGAACGGCAGGAGGAGAGCGAAAACAAGGTTCCCCAGTCCGAGGGGAATAAAAATAAATGCGACAACTCGATTTTGGTAGGTCATCTTTGCCTCCCCGATGCCCGCATATCACTGAGCCCGGCCCGCTATTTTACACTTTCGTGCTTGGTTTCGCATGTCAAAGTGGCAAGGTTGAAGAAAAGAAGAAAGGATTTCAGAGAAGCGTTGACAAATAAGTCATACGTTTGTATTAATGTTCCCCATGGAAAAATCCGCCCCCAAAGTACCGAGTGATCGCACGACCAGGGACCGGCTGCTGGACGCCGCCGAGCACCTTTTCGGAATACACGGCTATAAGGGTGCGGGAATGCGGATGCTGGCGGAGGAAGCCGGAGTGAACCTGGGAGCTGCCACCTACCATTTCGGATCGAAAGATGCGCTCTACATCGAGACGTTTCTGCGCCGCTTTCGGGTCATGAACGCGGAACGACTGCGGTTGCTGCGGGAATCCGAGGAGCAGGCCGAAGGAAAGCCCCTGCCGGTGGCCAGGATCGTAGACTGCATGATCCGGCCGCTTTTCCAGTCGGGGCTGAAGCATCCCTCTTTTCAGCTCCTGCTGGCGCGCAACCTTTTCATGCCGCCTCCATTCCTGCACGCGGTGATCCGCCAGGAACTCGAACCCAACATAAAGGTGTTCCAGGCGGCGCTCCTCAGGGCTCTTCCCGCCATGCCCGACAGTTTGCTGCATCTGCGCACCATGTTCGGGATGGGGGCATTGCTGGTATTTTCCTTTCAGATGGCGCAGATGGTGTTCGAGCGTCACGCCACGTTCTACGAAAACGTGCTCGAGGAAATGGTCCGCTTCATCTCGGCGGGATTGCAAAGCGAGTTGCCGCCTTCCCCGGAGCAATGGCTGCCCTTCCCTTTCCCTCCAGATTCGGAAAGCAGATGAAACAGGTCCTGTCGAAAGTGCTAATAGCCTTTTTGGCGTCGCTGCCTTTGCTGGCCGGATGTACGATGATCCCGGAGTACGGGCGCCCGGCGCCGGCCGTTGCCAAACAATATCCTGGTCTTGAATCTTTGCGGGCAAGCGGGGCGGCGGGAATTGCCCGGAGGAACTTTTTGGGCGACAAACGGCTGGAAAGGCTCATCGAACTGGCGCTGGCAAACAACCGGGACATGATGGCGGCCGTTTTGAATGTGGAAAAAAGCCGCGCCCAATATCGGGTTACGCGCTCGGCTTCCTTCCCGGAGGTGGACGCTTCCGGAAGTTACACCCGGTCCAAATCCTCCACGGCCGGATTTCCTTTGGGCAGCTACGGGCAAGGGCAGAATTTCACCTCGTTTACCTCCAGTCAATGGAGTGCAAGCCTTGGCGCGACGTCCTACGAGGTGGACTTCTGGGGGCGGGTGCGCAGTTTGAACCAACAGGCCCTGGAGACCTATTTCGCCACGGTCGAGGCGCGGCGCACCGAACAGATCAGCCTGGTGGCCGAAGTGGCGACGCAATACTTCACGCTTCGCCAGGCGCAGGAGGAGCTTGGGCTTTCACGACGCACCCTTTGGGCGGTGCGGGAATCCTACAAGCTCAATAAGGCTTCGTTCGAGGCCGGGGCGAGCAACGAACTGGCTGTGCGCGAATCCGAGGCCCAGGTGCGGACGGCGGAAATAAACGTGCTCAGCTATCAAAGGCAGATCGAGGAGGCCAAAAATTACCTCACGCTGCTACTGGGATGTCCCATACCGGCGGACCTTCCGGCGCAGGGCGACTACAATGACGAAAACCTGGTGGCCAGGGTCCCGGCAGGTCTACCGTCCGAGCTTCTGGAGCGGAGGCCGGACATCCTGGAAGCCGAACATACCCTCAAGGCGGCCAATGCCGACATCGGGGCCATGCGCGCCGCATTCTTTCCCACCATAACGCTTACCGGCACGGTGGGGTCGAGCGGTTCGCAGCTTTCCCAGCTTTTCGGGACCGGGACCGGGGTATGGAGCTTTTCACCGCAGATTACCCTGCCTCTTTTCACCGGCGGCAAAAACATGGCGGACCTCGACGCCGCCACAGTGAGCAAGAGAATTGAAATCGCAAACTACCAGAAGGCCATTCAGACGGCGTTTCGAGAAGTGGCGGACGCACTGGCCGAAGTTTCGAGCTACTTGCGGCAGATAAAGGCGCAGGAAGCGCTGGTCGGCGCGCAACAGAAACGATACCAGCTTGCCTACGCCGGCTACCGCCATGGAAACGACAATTACCTCGGCGTGCTTACCGCCCGGGAGGACCTTTTCAGTGCACAGCAGGGACTGATCCAGGCAAGATTTAACGAACTGGCCGGCAGGATTTCGCTTTACAAGGCGCTTGGCGGCGGCTGGAAATAATGGCGGACGGTGTAAATTTATGAATCTCGAATACAGGAATTGGCGATTTGCATCCCCTCCCCGATCGGTCAAAATGATGGGCCGCGCTCTTCTGGTCGCTGCGCTGCTGCCGGCGATCCTGGCGGGCTGCGGGCATGAGGACGTGCGGTACGAAACCGCGCGGGCCACGCGGGGCCGGATCGTTCAGTACGTAACGGCCAGCGGGACATTGAGGGCGGTGGTGAGCGTGGATGTAGGCAGTCAGGTCTCGGGAAGGATTTCCGAGTTGAAGGCGGATTACAACTCCCGGGTAAAAAAAGGCCAGGTGGTGGCGGAGATAGATCCCACGCTCTACCGGGCGGAACTGCTCCAGGCCCGGGGCGAACTGGCCGGCGCCGAGGCCGAGGTTTTGCTGAAGCAGCAGAACCTCAAAAGAAAGAAAGTTCTCTTTCCGCTCAAGGTGGCTTCGCAATCCGACCTCGACCAGGCCACCGCCGACCTGGCGGAAGCCGGAGCCACGGTGCTCGTAAAACAGGCCGCTTTGCAAAAAGCCCGCGCCAATCTTGACTATTGTAAAATCATCGCCCCGGTAAACGGCATGGTCATAACGCGCAAGGTCAACCTCGGGCAGACGGTAAACGCCGCCATGAACACGCCGGTGCTGTTCACCATTGCGCAGGACATCTCGAAAATGCGCATCGAAGCCGATGTTTCCGAAGCGGACATCGGGCAGGTAAAAGACGGCCAGCCGGTTGATTTTACGGTCGACGCCTTCCCCGACGACGTTTTCCACGGCAAGGTCACCCAGGTGCGAAGATCGGCCACCACCTCGCAAAACGTGGTTACCTACCAGACCATCATTTCGGTGGACAACCCGGAGCAAAGACTGTTTCCGGGCATGACCGCCAATGTATCCATTCTGGTGGCGCAAAAGGAAAACGGACTGAGGATTCCAAACGGCGCGCTGCGCTTTTCGCCGCCGGACACGGCCGTCTATGAAAAGACTCCTCCCGCCAGGCTGCGCCACGATCTGCGCCTCATTTACACCGTAAGCGCCGACGGTCGCAAACTCAAGCCCCTGCTCGTAAAACCTGGGCTAAACGACGGGGTGTATACCGAAATTCGTAACGGACTCGAGGAAAATACGCCCGTGGTCATCGCGACGATTTCCTCCGAATCGAAGAAGGACCAGGGTGGTCCTCCCCCGCCCATGTAGGAGGGGCCATGATCGAGCCAGACAAAAACGTTCCGGTCATCCGACTCCGCGACCTGGTAAAGACTTATCGGACGGGGGAAGTCGAGGTCAAGGCCGTGCGCGGCGTTACGCTGGACATCCAATCCGGTGAGTTTGTGGCCGTAATGGGGGCAAGCGGATCGGGCAAATCCACAGTGATGAACATGCTTGGCTGCCTCGACCAGCCCTCGGGGGGTAGTTATCTGCTGGACGGCGTGTCGGTCGCGGATCTCAATCGAAAGGAACTGGCGGATCTTCGCAACAAAAAACTCGGTTTTGTCTTCCAGAGCTTCAACCTGCTGTCCCGCACCTCGGCTGTGGAAAATGTCGAACTGCCGCTGTTTTACGCTCATCCGCCGGCCTCGCTGCGCGAGCGCAGGCAGCGCGCCCTTGAGGCGCTGGAAAAGGTGGGGCTCGGGGAGCGTGGCCACCATTACCCGAGCCAGTTATCCGGGGGCCAACAACAGCGGGTGGCCATCGCCAGGGCCCTGGTCAACCAGCCCGAACTGGTGCTGGCCGACGAGCCGACCGGGAATCTGGACACTCGCACCAGCATTGAAATCATGGGGTTGTTCGAGGAGTTAAACGACGCCGGGATAACGATTGTGATGGTCACGCACGAACTGGACATCGCCGCCTACTGCAAACGTTCGGTGGTCATGCGAGACGGCCGGGTGGTGAGCGACACGCGCAACCAAAACCGCCGTATCGCCCGGGAAGAACTTGCCTGCCTCCACGAAAGCGAACAGAAGGCCAGACTGGCATGAGGTCCATGCTCAAATTCATTCAAACATTTTTTGTACGACCGCTGCAGACGACCTTAATCGCCCTTCGGGCCCTTCGCCGCAACAAACTGCGCTCCAGTCTCACCGCCCTTGGGATCATCATCGGCGTTGCCTCAGTGGTGACGATGGTCGCGGTGGGAAACGGCGCACAGGTCAAAATCAGCAGCCAGATTTCGGCCCTGGGGCAAAACCTTTTGCTCGTTTTTGCGGGCAGCAGACATTCCGGAGGCGTCAACTCCGGCCTGGGCAGCGCCAGCACCCTCACACCGGCAGACGGCGCGGCCATCATACGGGAAGTGAGCGAGGTGGTGGCCATAAGTCCCGAGGATTCGACCAGCGCCCAGGTGATCGCCAACGGCCGCAACTGGTCCACCACCGTCAAAGGAGAGTCCCGGGACTTCCTGCAAATCCGCGACTGGAAGCTCGCCTCCGGTTCCATGTTTACCGGGCGGGAGGTGGCGAGCGCAAGCAAGGTCGCGGTCATCGGCTCCAAGACCGCCAATGAACTCTTTGGTCCGCTCGATCCCGTCGGTCAAAACCTGCGGATCAAAAACATTCCCTTCGTGATTATCGGCCTGCTCCAGAGCAAGGGCGCGGGGATGGGCGGAAACAACCAGGACGACTGCGTCATAATCCCGTACACCACGGCCATGAAAAGACTTACCGGCGACAAATACCTACGTTCCATAAACGTTGCGATATCCCGAAGCGACCGCATGGAAAGCGCGCAGAATCAAATAGCGAGCCTGCTGCGCCAACGCCATCGTTTGAGCGAGGGGCAGGAAAACGACTTCAACATTTTCAATCAGAAAGAGATCGCCGATACGGTGAAGTCGGTTACCAGAATCATCACGTTACTTCTGGGGGCGGTGGCCGGAATTTCGCTTCTTGTGGGCGGCATCGGCATCATGAACATCATGCTGGTGAGCGTAACCGAGCGCACCCGCGAAATCGGCATTCGCATCGCGGTGGGCGCTCAACCCGGAGATATCCGGTTGCAGTTTCTGATCGAAGCTGTCTCCCTCAGCTTTTTGGGCGGACTTACCGGAGTTCTGGCCGGGATGGGCGCATCCAAACTGGTCGGAATGGTGGCCGGCTTCCAGGCCGTGGTTACCACCGGCTCCATCATTTTGGCCTTCGGGGTGAGTTCAGGAATCGGGATTTTTTTCGGCTTTTATCCGGCCCACAAAGCGGCGGCACTCCATCCCATCGATGCGCTCCGGTATGAGTGAGGCCGGGTTGCCCCGAGGTCCACGGAATCAAGTCGAGCAGTGCTTGCTACGAATCAGTGCAACCGCCCGCTGTCGCAGCGCAGCCCCTCCAGATCATTGTGGTGACCGCCGGAGCAACTGGTCGAGCCGTCCGGATTGCGGATAAGCTCCAGCCACCGTTTTTGCATGGCCTCCAGAGCCGCCCGCGCCGACATGTCGGCCGCCGTGTAGCGGGTAACGCCCTCGTCGGCCAGCAGTTCGAAGGCTTCTTCGCTCAGTTTGCCGGTGATAACGGCCTCGCACCGGTGTTCCAGGATGGTGCGGGCCAGTTCCCGATCTGAGCCCGGAGCGCAGGTGTGGGCAATGGGGGTGCAGGCCATGGAGTCCATGTTGACGATGAGCAGACAGGGCGTTTTGGCGAATTCGCAAAAGACACTACTGTCCAGGGTGGAACCGACCGTGGTAATGGCGATGTTCATAAACTCTCCCCGTGGTTGGCAAATAGGGGCGCAGGGTGTAACCCCCTGATCGAAACTCGCGACACAGAGTTTTAAAAAAAATCAGTTTATCCAATTTTGCCCGGTTTTTCCAGGTTTTCACGTGGCTGCAAGGGAAGGTCAAAAGTCGAAGGTCGAAAGTCAAAAGCGAAGAACCGGATCATAGCCATTGACCTTAGACCTTTAACATTTGACCTGCGACATGCGACAGGCACATTGAACCCTGCTCCCTTGAGGTTATAATCCTGGCCGATATGCCCTGAGAAATGATCGAAATCGATCGAAGGAATGTTCCCGTTTTCTGGAATTCGAAGATGGCCCACAAAGATACATTCACCAAATCGCCCACTGAAACCGGCACGCTGCGGGAAGGCCTCCTGGCGTGGTTTGGCGCCAACAGCCGCAAGCTTCCATGGCGTGAAAAATATGTTCCTTACCAGGTCTGGATCTCGGAGATCATGCTCCAGCAGACCCGGGTGAAGACGATGCTGCCCTATTATCATCGCTGGATGGCGCGCTTTCCCGATGCCGCATCCATTGCGAGAGCTTCCGAAGACGAGGTGCCGCGGTTCTGGGAAGGGCTTGGCTATTATGCCCGCGCCGGGAATATCGGGAAAGCGGCGCGGATTATGGTCAGTGACTATGGCGGTGAGGTTCCGCCTGATTTTGATCTGCTGCGAAGACTGCCCGGGATCGGCCGCTACACGGCGGGGGCGATCATGAGTTTTGCCTTCAATGCTGATTATCCCGCCGCTGACGCCAATGCGGGGCGGATTTTCGCCCGACTTTTGGATATCGACCACCCGTCGGGTTCGAAAGAATTCGCCGAGTCCGTCTGGCGCGCGGCCACGGACCTCCTGCCCCGCGGGAGGTCGCGGGAGTTCAATCAGGCGCTGATGGATCTCGGGTCGATGGTTTGCTCTGCCAAAGAGCCCTCCTGCGCCCAATGCCCGGTATCCGGCTGCTGTATCGCTTTTCGGAAAGGACTTACCGCTCTCCGGCCGGTGAAGGCCAGGAAGGCAACGGTTACACAAATCGTCCGGGCGGCTGTCGTTATGGTGCTGGAGGGCAGGGTCCTGGTTAGAAAGAGGCCCGAATCCGGTCTTATGCCACACCTGTGGGAACTGCCGGGCGGGGAAGTTCCTGAAGGCAGCTCACCGGAGCAGGCGATTCGGCGGATATGGGCCGAGGAACTCTGCATTCGGCTGGGGCCGCTGGAGAGTTTGGGCGTGATAAAGCACTCCCACACAGCGTTTCGGGTGATGCTTCATGCTTTCTTGTGCGACGGGTGCGGTCCCGCTTCCGGTTGGGCTGAAACAGGCCCGCGGCTCAGGTGGGTATCCATAAAGGAGTTGGAAAAACCGGCCTTTCCTTCCGCCCATCGCAGGATTATCAGGGCTTTCCTGGAACGGCTGGCGGCTTCATCGTAGGCTGATTCCTCCATCGCCTCAGCTCCCGGATTCCAGCCATCTTAGGCACTCGCCCACCCCCATGAGGTGAACCCCGATGCCGGCCATCTCTTTTTCCCCCCGTCCGTAGATGCCCGAGACAGCGTCGCGCACCAGAATTATTCTGAAATCCCGCTCGCTTGCCTCGTAGACCGTGGCGCGGGGGCAATTGGGGAAATTGCACCCGGAAACGACCAGTGTATCAACCCCCATGGTTTTAAGACGCGGTTCGAGAGCCGTAGCGTAAAATGCTCCCCAGCGCGGCTTGAACATAACCCATTCGAACTGTCCCACCTGTTGAAACCCGCCGGAAAACAGCAACTGAATATCCAGCGCAGCATCCGCCTCCGGTCTGATGGCATCGACCGGCTCAGCCCCCCTGGTCCCGGGACAAACGAGCCGTTTTCCCCCTTCGATCATTGCCCGACGGCAAAGTTCCGCATTGGAGCCATCCGGTTTATAGAGTCTGATCACATGAACGATCGGAAGGTTCATTTTCCGGTAGGCCAGCACCAGGTCGCGGATGGCCGGAACGAGTTCGAGACTGCCCGCAATCTCCGCCGGCGCGCCGGGCAGGACGAAGTCGTTCTGCACATCTATTGTCAGCAGGGCGGAGCTGCGTTTATTCGGAGCGCTGTGGTCCATTTTGTCTCCTCCCTTTTCCAGAAGGTCGGACGGTGCGGAACGGCCGTGTGAAGAGCCAAAGCCAAGGCCCATAGGAACCCGACCCGCTCCAGACGATCCGACTGCCCCCTCGAAGGCCTTCCCCTCCGCCCACCATTTTAATACACGGGTTGCGGAACATACGCATAAATAATGCAGGAGATAACCCGGAGGGCTGTCATTTCCGCACAGTCCGATAAGAATTTAGACTTTCCGGGCGTTCGGTTCGTTTCACAAATTAATGTAACCAGCTAATTTATCAGTGAAAATAGATAATTAGACCATCATTTCGGGCCAGTCTAAAAATTTAGAAACCGGGCTAAAGCGATCATACAGTAAATTCAAGATGTTAGAGTGGAACGATAGAGCGCCCGCTTTTAAAAATCAGCGTCCTCTCCATTTTACTTCACTCTTTATCCTGTAGAATCAATATATTGGATAATATCGCACGATATTTGCATGGACTGTCCTCTCAGAGCCACCTTTTTGCACAGGGCCAGGGTTGTGCGCCTTTGCAAATCACTTTCGCCGCGAACGGCCCAACAGGGCCGTTCGCGGCGCCCAGGAAATCAAAGCTTTCACAGCGTGAACTCCGGGGCGCATCCGGGGGCAACTTGCGAAGCGCCGCGGATCCGTTAACGGCCGGATGCGGGACGGGACACATTTGGGGGGCTGGAAATCAGGCCGGCCCCAAACCCGTCAGTTGCCCGGTCTAATGGTGTTGAGCCTTTCGGGTTTGGAGAAAGGCTCGAATTTTGAGCCCATACACCAAAAAAGGAGGAACGAGTATGAAAGGCAAAAGAGTATTGGAATTTCCAGAGGGAGGCAAAAAGGCGAACTATGAAACGGACCATGGAGTTTTTCGTTCCCGATTGGCCATTGCGATCTGCTGTTTGGCGATGACCGCGGCGGGACCGACGGTTGCCGCAGCCCAGCAGATGACGCCGCCCGGGATGCGGTACATCACCGAGAAAGCGTGCCAGGCGCCCTTGCCTGGAACATCGACCATCATTCCGGTCCTTCCGCCCGCTGTAATCCCACAGTACTCCACAGCGCCCGACGGGACGGGTCAGATCGGTTCCTACCAGCCGCTGGGTCCCACACAGACCAACCAGAACGGATTTTTCGACACGTCCATCACCAACAATAAGCGAAGCTGTTTTGTCTGTCACCGCCCGGATGCGGATTGGGAGATAACCCCGCAGCAGGTTAGCGCTGAATACGCGGCCACGGGAGGAAACTCCGCCCTTTTTGCACCGGTGGATTCCGCGATATGCCCCAATGTACCTCTGCTCAACGTTCTCAACAACTTCTCTCCTCTATTTATCTCACAGCATAAAATGCTCTTCAGCCGGGGCGATTTCCGTATTGCCATAAACGCCCCTTATAATACCAAGGCGCCCGGCTATACCACCTTCAACGGCAACACCAAACCCGAATGGAAGATAAGGGTACTCTACGATCCTTACGGGTGCGAAATGGACCCTACTTACGGCCTGCCCGGCAATCAGCTCTCGGTGTACCGCCGGCCTCTTAACTGCGTAAACCTGGCTTATTTGGCGCGGGTGGAAGGCACCGCCGACCCCAATGGGCCACCTGTTTCCGCCAATGGCCTGGAGATCATGTGGGACTCACGGGAGCCGGATCTTGGGACGCAATTCATCAATGCCACCCTGTATCACGGCCAGGCAGGCATCGCGCCTTTGGTTGGCTCAGGGGGCCCCGTAAACACGGCCGTGCAGTTCGAGTCCGGCTTGTTTACGGCCCAGACATTCGATTCCCTGGCCGGCGACCTTACCAATAGCAACGGCAGCGGCCCCCTGGGAGGACCTCAGGGAGGCCCGGTCAATCTCTATAATTTGACTAAGAGCCTGGTCGGTTCGGTCCCCACCAGTCCAATCCCGGGCTTTGGGCCATTTGTTTACGATCCCGCAGGATTTTACGACGAATTGATCATCTCGAGTGTGCCAAACTTTGTGGCGGTAGCCGCCGGCGCCCTCCCCTTCCCCTTCATGACCGACTATTACTCCGGATTCTCCGGGTCTTCGAACACCATGCGGGCCTCGATCGCCCGCGGCGAGGCCATCTTCAACGGTCAGCCCGTTCCGGGGCAAAACGGCCGGACCGTAACTTTCACCATATATGACGAACCGGGATTGAACCAGGCTCTGGGCAACCCGGCCACCGCCTCGACCTGCGCCACCTGCCACAACGGCGTCCACATAGGCAATGACGCGGCCGCTCCGCTGCACCGCAACGGCATCATGGACAATAGCGACAAGGTAAGCCCGGCGGCGTTGGCACAAATCAACCTGCCGGTCACGGTCATGCCGATGACCTTGGATTTCCCGCAGTTTGCGTTTTTCTGTCCTTCCGGAAGCATTCCCTATTTCAAAAACCAGGTGAACGACCCTGCCGGCTGCCCTAAAACGAGCAGCAATTATCCCTATTGTGACGAGTACATCACCACGGACCCGGGAGCCGGGCTTGTAACCGGCCAATGCGCCCAACTGGGGATGATGAAGGCCCCCATCCTGCGCGGCGTAGGCGCCAGGGCGCCCTATCTGCACGGCGGCAATGCCATGACTCTGCTGGACGTGGTCAATTTCTACAACAACCGTTTCAGAATCGGCCTCACGGCCAAAGACAAGCAGGATCTTGTCAATTATATGAATACCTTATAGGCGAAGTTGGGTTTTTCGCCCGAAGCGCTCACCTGGCGCCGGGGCGCAATACTGTTGACTTAGATTTCACGCGAAGACGCGAAGGCGCGAAGAAAGGAATAAGAGAAACACCGGGCTAAACATATCCGGATTCACCTGAGCGCCCTTGGCTTGGATTTCCGCTCCAAGACCAGTCCAAAATCACTGTGATCATCATAGAAACCCTCTTGCCTTCGGCACGGGCAATGCTTGCCCGTGCCACCCCCCCCGATACGGTTGCTTTAATACCAAGATGCAAAGAACTAAAAGCACAGGGCGGTGTCCGCCCCCCTCCTTTTGCATAGTGCGAGGCAAGACAAGCTGGAAGAAGCAGGTACAGTCTCCTGTATACTTTGGTTCTGTTTTGTCTTCAGGACACTGTATGCTATTAGTGGTTTAAAAGTGTATCGATGACTTCAGGGCAAGGATTTTGAATCCGACATTCAATCGGGGTGCTGGACGCAGCACCTGATCCCGAGACATGGCAAGCGGAGGAAGTAACGTGGACTACGGCGTATCATTTTGCTCCATCCGGTTCGATAACCCCTTCGTGCTCTCCTCCGGCCCCCCCACAGCCAGCGCCGAGCTCATTCGCCGCGGGTTTGACGCCGGTTGGGCAGGCGCGGTCATAAAAACCTTGATTAGAGAGCCCGTAAACTACCTTCAGAACCGTTTCGCGGTAATGCGGCAGGGACGACACATCGTGGGGTTCGAAAACCTGGAACTGCTGAGCACCCGCCCTCCGGACAAGTGGTTTGAGGATATAGCCCGTTTAAAGAAGGAATTCCCATCCAGGATCATCATCGGCAGTATCATGGGAGATGCACGCGCCCCCGAAGACTGGCTCTATCTGGCTCGCGGATGCGTGGAGGCCGGGGCCGACATGCTGGAACTCAACTTTTCCTGCCCTCACGGCTATCCCGAAAGGGGCAAGGGGGCGGCCATAGGCCAGAACGCGGAATACTGCGCCCGGATTTGCGGCTGGCTCAAGCAGTGCGCTGATATCAACATTCCGGTCATCGCCAAACTCACGGCCTTGGTGGCCGACATCCAACATATCGGAGAAGCCGTCCGCGGAGCTGGAGCAGACGGAGTGTGCGCCATAAACAGTATTTCATCTTTTTTTGGAATAGATCTCAAGACCCTGCGCCCCAAACCCGATATAAATGGCAAGACCTCCTATGGGGGCTACTCGGGTCCCGGCATCAAGCCCATAGCCCTAATGGCGGTCAGTTCTCTTCTCCATGTACCGGATTTGCCCGTAATGGCCTGCGGCGGAATCGAGAGCGGTGATGACGCCGCCGAGTTCATGCTGCTCGGGGCCCCGGTCGTTCAGGCGTGTACCGCGGTCATGCTTCGCGGATTCGCAATCGTGGACAAGATGAAGGAGGATTTGCACCAATTCATGGACTGGCACGGATTTAACGGCTGCGGCGATTTCATCGGAAAATGCCAAAACAGTGTTACTCCGTACTCCAGTTTGAACCCGGAGGCGGTCCTTAGCGCATGTATCGATCCCGATAAATGCACCGGGTGCCAGGCCTGCCTGGTCGCCTGCCGGGACGGAGGGTATCAGGCCATTTTCCTGCGGGATGCGGGGCCTTATGTAAAGGATGACAAATGCACCGGATGCTCCCTTTGCTCCCATGTCTGCCCCACCGGGGCTATCACCATGGAGAATCGATGGGTGTTTTAAGAGACAGACTTCCGGTGAGGTGAAATAATGGATTATTTCATGACCGCGGTTGAGGAGGCAAGGTGCGCACAGGTCCAAGAGGGTCAAGATATGTAGTAATTCTACTATTTTCTGCAATTTTAGCCTTTTTGTCCACCCGGGCTGGCGCAGAGATAGTCTCAGCCGTCACCTATGGCTCCTCTTTCACCATCAAAGCCTCCGACATCGGAGGCATCGCGTTCTATTCAAAACCCAAGGTTGAAATAACTGGAGACTCGCTGGGTTCCCGATTTGTCGCTCTCCAGGTTCTTACCACATCATTTCCGGCCACTCAGATCGAGTGCCTTTTCGGTGTGAAGGCCGGAGCCGGGACCTACAGTCTCTATGTGACCCCGGGCGGCACGCGTGTCAGGAAATTAGCTGCAGCTTACTTTTATGTTATGGTACCCGCCCTGACCGGCACGGACCCGCAATGGGGAAAACCGGGACAAACGGTTACCGTTTACGGACAATATTTCGGTGTTTCCAGGCCGGAGCTTTGGATGGAGTTTTTCGACCCGTCAAGCGGCAAGCTAAAAAGGCTTGATTGCGACGTTTCGAAAAACGTGATGGACCCCCGGACCGGAAGTTCCTCGGTTTGTTTCACCGTACCGGCGAAAATGGCGCAAGTGGTTCCAATCCTCCATCTCAAGTCCGCCGCCGGTGAGGGGCAGATCGTCTTTTGTTCTTTTACGTTCAAAAAAGTGCTTGACGTTGAAACCCCTATGCGCGACGGGACTATCCTTCGCGGAAACCTTTACACTCCGCTCGATTCCGGACACTGTCCGGTCCTCATCTTCAGGACGCCCTACAGCAAGGACGAGGGAGACCCTTACAACGAGCGTACGTTCAGGAACGCGGTCAAGCGCGGCTACGCGGTGCTGGTACAAGATGTGAGGGGACGCTACTCCTCCGAGGGCGACTTCGCCCCCTACGTCAACGAGGGCAACGACGGCTACGACACCATAGAATGGGCGGCGGCCCAGCCATGGTCAAACGGGAGCGTCGGCACCTTCGGCCTCTCCTATCCGGGTGCGGTGCAATGGTTGGCGGCCATCCAGAACCCGCCGCATCTCAAAGCGATGGTTCCGGCCATGTGCTTTTCAACTCTGCGGCAGTTCATCTATTTTGGGGGTATTTTCGAAATAGACTGGACCGGCTGGTCTTACAAGTACATGTCGCCCGATATTCGGGTAAGAAAGGCGATTGCCGGCCCCACAACCATTGTCGATGCAACGCGGGAATATCAAGACCTTGGCGGCGTCGAGGCCTTCCAGGGCTGGCTTCCCACCCTGTCCATGCCCTTTATGAAAGACACCTGTGATTTTTACTATGACTGGCTTTCACACCAGCCCTACGATGCCTACTGGGACTATGGTGAAATCAGGCAGCACTACTCACAGGTCAAAGCCGCGGTTTTGAATCTTTCCGGCTGGTACGACGAAGCGTATGGCACGGAAGGAGCCACAACGAATTTCCTGGGACTGCTCGCTTCGAGAGTTACCGATTCAGACAAAAGGACAAAGCTGCTCATCGGTCCCTGGACACACGGAGTCGACGCCACGGAAACACCGCAGGCCGGAGACCGCTCTTTTTCAGATGCGGCGCGAATCGACTATGATTCCACCGTTCTCGACTGGCTGGACTGTTATGTTAAGGGCGAGCAAAACCATGTGCCGGATTGGCCCATGGTTAAAGTCTACCGGATGGGGTCCGAACAGTGGGTTTCGGATTCATCCTGGCCGCTTTCCGGCACCCGGGAAAAACCCTTTTACCTCATCCCTGAAAAACAAGGGAGGAAAATCGGCAGTCTCTCGGTTTCACAACCTTCAACATCCTATGCCCCAAGCGCATTTTCCGCCGACCCCCTGAACCCGGTGCCCGATCTTTTAGGCACAAATTACGGGGCCCAGAATATTTCCTACCTTTCCAAACGCTCGGACGTCCTCACGTTCGACAGCCCCCCCCTGCAGAAGGACCTGGTCGTCGCGGGCCAGATCAAGGCCAGGATTTATCTATCGTCGGATTCCCCGGACTGCGACCTTTTCGTTAAGATTCAGGACGTCTCGCCCGATGGTGTTGCGTTTAACCTCATGAGTCCGGGACAGGAGGCGATGCGAGTGAGCTACAGAAACCAGACCGCCGAGCGCCAACTGCTCCAGCCGGGCCGGATTGTCTCCCTTGACTTTGAAAACATGAGAACCGGGAATACGTTCAAGAAGGGTCATAGAATACGGGTGAGCATCTGCGCCAGTTGGTACCCGATCTATTCCAGAAACCTGCAGACCGGCGAACTCGAAACCACCAGCAGTAAAACAAGAATCGCAACAATAAATATCCACAGCGATCCCGCACATGCCTCGAGGGTGATCTTGCCGGTGCAGTGATTCCGCCCGGTTTTGCGCAGATAACCGCGTTTGGGGAACTGATGATCGAGCGAGCCAGGCACATACTAAAAGCGGTCTTCGGGTACGACGAGTTCATTTCGCTCCAGCAAAACGTGATGAAAAATGTCCTTGCCGGAAGGGATAGCCTTGCCGTGATGCCCACCGGGGGCGGCAAATCGCCTTCGTTCGTGAGAACGATCATCAGGAATCGGAAGTTACCGAAAAGAGAGAGCTATGGGAAAAGTGAAGCTTTTTACGATCGGGTTCACGCAAAAATCGGCGGAGGCGTTTTTCGGGCTGCTCCGGGAGGCAGGGGCGCGGAAAGTTGTGGACGTCCGACTCAACAACCTGTCTCAGCTGGCCGGTTTCGCAAAGCGAGACGACTTGCGGTACTTTCTCAAAGCAATCTGCGAAATGGAATACATACATAAACCGGAAATGGCCCCAACGGCGGAGATCCTCGAATTTTACCGGAAAAACGGCGGAGAGTGGGAGGTATATGAGAAAAGATTCCTGGAACTCGTGTCCGGCCGGCAAATTGAAAAGCTGCTCTCAAAAGAGGAGGCGCACATGGCCTGTCTTCTCTGCAGCGAGAACAAACCGGACCGTTGCCACCGCAGGCTTGTGGCCGAATACCTGGGGAAAAAATGGGGGAACCTGGAAATCGTCCATCTGTAATGCCTCTCCCGGATAACGTACGGGGGCAGTAGCATCCCTGGTGGTTTCCACGCTGGGGTAACTCGGTTGGCATCGACCTTCAACTTGACTCCAAGCGGCTCCCGGACTATATTGGCATCATGATGCTGGATATGAGGTCATCGAGATGCGTACTACATTGACAATTGACGACGAAATCTTGGACTCACTCAGGGATTTGGCTCATCGGAGCGGCAGGCCGCTCAAACAGGTGGTCAACGACGCCCTGCGAAAAGGGGTTTGTGCGCTCCAAAATCCGGAGGCCAAGCCCTATAGATTGTCGCCTGCCTCACTGGGAGCCGTCCGCCCTGATATCAACCTGGAGAAACCGTTGAGACTGGCGGATGAGCTTGAAGATGCGGCAATAGCCATGAAGCTGGAGCTGCGCAAGTGATTCTGGTTGATGCGAATCTGCTTCTCTATGCGGTGAACCAGGATCTACCGCAGCATGCCCGCTCGCGCGGCATGGCTCGAAGATGTGCTGTCCGGAAGCGAGAATGTGGGGTTGCCGTGGGTGGTGATTCTTGCTTTTTTGCGACTTACCACCAGTTCAAGAGTTTTTGAGCGACCGATGTCTGTTGAAAGGGCCGTCGCTTATGTTGAGGAATGGCTGGCACAGCCGGTGGTGTCAACGGTTACGCCCGGCAAAAGGCACTGGACGATCCTGCGTAATCTGCTGCTCGACTCCGGAACGGGAGGAAACCTGACAACGGACACCCATATCGCAGCTCTGGCCATCGAATATGGATACACCGTTTACTCCACCGACAACGATTTCAAACGGTTTGCCGGAATGCGCCATATAAACCCGTTGACGGTAAACAGCCAGCCGCACTAGGTCCGACCAGGCTCTCTATTTTGGGGCCGCTGTCAGAAGACACTACAGCCCGAAAAACCTCAGTTCCTCCGTCGAGTCGCCGGCCACACCCAAAGGCCGGGTTCTGCCCCCGGTGGCGGTCGATCTGACCAATGGCTGGAACACGCTGCGTGTTTCTTTGCCTGATTTCAACGCCGATCCGATCGGATCGGCGTTTTGAGGTCAGCAGCCGGATAGAATCCATCTAAAGAGCCTCCCCTATTCCCTACAGAACTCGGAGTCGCAATACTCCATTTCCAAGACTTGACTCCGCTCTCTTGTGTCCATCGATGTGTGAGGACAACTGAATAAAGGAATAGCGGAAGCGTCGTCCGATCCGGTGAGGATTCACAACAAAAAGAGTTAGCGAAAAACCGAATGTTAAGCTGCTCTCTGGAGTTCTTTGCCCGCGTTTGAGTAGGCTGCCGAATCGCTAAACCGCCTTGTCACGCTGAATCCCTTTGATTAGCTTCACGCGTCGGATAGGGGATTGTTAGAGGATAAGCGCTAAAGATTCTTTCTGTGGTAGCCATAACTTGCTAATATTACAATTTTAGCACGGTAGTCATGAATGGAGTGAAGGGGGAGCGCGAGGTGCGAAAAGAAACGAAGAAGATGATAATGGCTGTTCCGGGTTATTTTCTCAGTCTGTGCATTCTGGCCGGGTGCGCCACGGTACAAAGCCGGAACGCGGTGGAGCAGGAGAAGCTGTTGTCCTCGGCGGGGTTTCACCTGCAACCGGCGGATTCGCCTGACACAATTGCGGCGGTGGACCTCATGCCGCAGCGGGAATTGGTGCCCGGAAAGGACAAAGATGGACTGTATTGGGTCTATGCGGATGCAACTTTTTGCAAGTGTTTATACGTGGGAAATGAACAGGCCTATCAACGTTATAAGTATCTCTCCACTGTGAAACAGATTTCGAAAATGAACCCCTCGACAGACTTGAGTAATTTTGGTCCATGGGGCCAGTGGGGGCCTTGGGGAGGCTCATGGGATCCGTGGGGAGGGCCATGGTCGGGATCATGGGGGCCCTGAACAAGAGGGGCAATCACAACGGACCAGGCAGGGAGCCTGGAACAGACTTTTGCGCCAACGGCGCCGGCTTTCCGGTCGCGGGCTACGACGTGTGCGGCACAACCTCTCCGCGATCCGGATCCCGCAGGGGTGGGGGGGGGGGGGGGGGGGCCACCACCCCCCCCCCCCCGCCCCCCCGGCGCACACACAAAAAAAAAAACCCCCCCCCCCCCCCCCCGGGGCCCCCCCCGCGCCCGGCCCCCCGCGGGGG
>JARLHP010000021.1 GCA_031292195.1 Syntrophobacteraceae bacterium | reverse complement strand
CCTTAGTGGTTCGTGCTCAATAGCGGGTAGAATTCACCGTGTAAGACGAGGATGGTCCCGGATTAGTCTACTTGGTGCGCGGAAAAATCGGCGTCCGTTCCAAATCATCCGATTGCAAAAAAGTCTTTGAACAGACATTATGGAGCACCGGCCGCATTCGGAATAAATGACGCCTTGCGGCCGGAAAAATAGGTATGGACCGGACAGGGAGCTTGAAAAAGGTTTCCGGGGAAAATAACATGGAAAATGCCGGCACTATTCACCCTGCTTTGCTCCCGCATCGATGTGAGGTCAGGGCTGCGGGATAGGGTGGAGCGGTGGTTTTTTCCGAATGGTGCATTTGCGGAAAGATAAGGCTTATGGTCAAAGTATTTTTTAGAGACTCGGAATTCGAAACGGTGGGAAACATCACCATACGGGAATTGATAAAGAGTCTGGGGCTAAATCCCCATAGCGTTCTGGCGGTAAAAGAGGGCAAACTGGTAAGTAACGAAGCCAGGCTTGGAACCGAGGGGGAAATCAAGCTGGTGTCCGTTATCTCGGGCGGATGAATGGGGCCCCCTTTGTGCTTCAACTCACCGGAACAGACCCAAACAGGGCGGTGCGGACGTGGCGCCCACCGCCAAACGGAGTAATGTGTGGGAGTGCATCGTTGCCGCAAATGCGCGGCGGACAGCGTTATCAATATGCCGCAGCACAGGCTGGCCCTGTGCGGGGAGCACTTTTTGGAATGGGTCGAAAAATCGACACTGGACTTTATCGGCAAGCACCGGATGTTCGAGCCGCAGGACCGGGTGCTGGTAGCGGTATCGGGGGGCAAGGACAGCCTGTCTCTGTGGCGTATTCTTCTGAAACTGGGCTACCAGGCCGACGGTTTGTACATAGACCTGGGGATAGACGCCGGGTGCGACTATTCCAAAAGGTCCGGAGATTATGTGCGTAAATTTGCGGGAGACCTTTCACCGGGTATCGAACTGCACGTGCTGGATTTGGCCTCCGTGTACGGCAAGGCTGTGCCGGAAATGGCCGGCAGGAGGGCCGGGGGGAGAAAGAAACTCTGCTCGGTGTGCGGATTGGTGAAACGGCACGAGATGAACCGGATGGCCCGCGAACTGGGCTACCCGGTCATAGTGACGGGGCATAACCTGGACGATGAAGCGGCCGTTCTTTTCGGCAACACGCTCCGATGGGACGTGGAATACCTTGTCCGGCAGGCCCCCGTTCTGCCCGCCGACGATCTGGGTCTGGTCAAAAGGGCAAAGCCTCTCGCCCGGTTTTACGAGCGTGAATCCGCAGCCTATGCGATCGTATCCAACATTGATTATATTGAGGAAGAATGCCCTTTTTCAAAGGGAGCGACGAGCATTCGGTATAAAGAAGTGCTCAATTCCATGGAGAGTGGTTCCGCAGGGACCAAGCTGCAATTCTATCACAGTTTTTTGCGGGCCAGGAAAAAGGGGCTTTTCCCGGACAACGAACGCCCGGAGTTGCAGGTTTGCGAAAAGTGCGGGCAGGCCACCGGTCTTTCAGGCCTTTGCGCTTTTTGCCGGCTTACGGACCAGGAGAAAGCGGCCGGTCCGGCTAACGGGGAATAGTGCGGCCCCCGGGATTTTTCGGCCTGTTGGAGGCGCCGATGAAACCGATCTATCTCGACTATAACGCCACCACCCCCGCGGACCCGGAAGTGGTCGCGGAACTGCTGCCCTACCTTGCCGGGGATTTTGGCAACCCATCGAGCGGCCACCCCTATGGCAGGAAGGCCAGGGAGGCGGTCGAGCTTGCGCGGGAAAGGGTGGCCGCGCTGCTGGGATGCGACCGCACGGAGGTGATTTTCACCGGTGGAGGCACCGAGGCCAATAACCTGGCGCTGATCGGGGTGGCCCTGGCCAACCAGGAGCGGGGCAAGCACATTATTTCCACCACGATCGAGCACCCCGCCGTTTTGAAGCCTCTCGAGCGTCTGGTGGAGCTGGGTTTTTCGGTTACTCTGCTGCCCGTCGACGGGACGGGCCGGCTCGATCCCGAGGCGGTTCGCCGGGCCATTACCCGCGACACCCTGCTTATAAGCGTAATGCACGCCAACAACGAAGTGGGGACGCTACAGCCGCTGCGCGAAATCGGGGAGGAGGCCCGGGAAAAAGGGATCCTGTTTCACACGGACGCCGCGCAGTCGGTGGGAAAGATCCCGACGCTTACAGACCAACTGCGGGTGGATCTGTTGACGGTCGCCGGCCATAAGTTTTACGCCCCCAAGGGGGTGGGCGCCCTTTTTGTGCGGCGGGGCGTGAAGATGCACCCCTGCCTGCTGGGGGCCGGACAGGAGGGGGGGCTGCGCCCCGGTACGGAAAATGTTGCCTATATCGTCGCCCTGGGCAAGGCGGCCGAACTGGCCTCGCTTCGTCTTGCCTCCGAGGGGCCGCGCATTTTGTCTTTAAGGGATCATTTCCATGAGAGGCTAAAGGCCCTGGTGGAGGGCGTGAGTCTTAACGGACACCCCGTGGAGCGTCTGCCAAACACCCTCAACGTCAGTTTTCGGGGGGTAATCGGGGCCGAATTGCTGGAGCGCACGCCTGAAATCGCCGCTTCCACCGGGTCGGCCTGCCACGAAGGCAGCGGTGAACTCTCCGGCGTGCTGAAGGCCATGGGAACTTCGCGTGAACAGGGATTTGGAGCAGTGCGTCTTAGCATCGGCAGGATCACGACGGCGGCTGAAATTGAGCGCGCGGCCGAGGTGCTGGCCCAAAGAGCAGGGGAACTTCGCGCCGGCAAGCGCTAAAAGCCGGCCCCGGATGTACACCCGAGGAGGAAACGGCATGGGAAATATTTTCGACGACAACAGTTTGAGCATAGGCCGCACCCCGCTTGTGCGGATCAATCGAATCACCGGGGGGATGCCGGGGACCGTTCTGGCCAAGATCGAGGGCAGAAATCCGTCCTATTCGGTAAAGTGCCGCATAGGGGCTTCCATGATCTGGGCCGCCGAGGCGGAGGGCAGGCTCATAAAAGGCCAACGGGACGTGACGGTTATCGAGCCCACCAGCGGCAACACGGGCATTGCCCTGGCCTACGTGTGCGCCGCAAGGCGCTATCCGCTGGTACTTACCATGCCTGAAACCATGACCATCGAGCGGCGGCGCATGCTGAAGGCTTTCGGGGCGGAACTGGTCCTGACCGAAGGTCCAAAGGGCATGGGCGGGGCCATAGAGAAAGCCAAACAGATCGCTTCCTCGGATCCGAAAAGGTATTTCATGCCCCAGCAGTTCACAAACCCGGCCAATCCGGATATCCATTTCAAGACAACGGGCCCCGAGATTTGGGACGATACGGCGGGCGGCGTCGATATCCTGGTGGCGGGGGTGGGGACCGGCGGGACCATCACGGGGGCGAGCCGTTACATCAAGGGAATCAAGGGAAAGGCCATTCGGTCGGTCGCCGTGGAACCGATTAATTCGGCGGTGCTGAGCGCCATTCGCAAGGGAGAGGCGCCAAAACCGGGTCCGCACAAGATCCAGGGCATTGGCGCCGGGTTTAAACCCGAGGTCCTGGACCTCGACCTGGTCGATGAGATAGTGACCGTTTCCGACGACGAATCGGTGGAGATGGCCAGGCGGTTGCACAAGGAAGAAGGGATCACCTGCGGAATTTCGAGCGGCGCGGCGATGGCCGCGGCCGCCAGGCTTGCAGCCCTTCCCGAAAACAGGGGCAAAGTGATCGTGGTCATTCTCCCCGACGCGGGAGAACGTTACCTTTCGAGCGTTCTATTCGAAGGGATCGATGCGTGAGTCTGCCTCGAAAACATTTTCCCGCGCGAAGTCGCGAAGTCGCGAAGCCACGAAGGGAAAATGCTAAAGAAGATGCCAAGAACTAAAAGCGCAGGGCGGTGTCCGCCCTGCACCCGCCAGATACGTCGCGCCTTTGGCGCGACGTAAAAAAAAACAACAGAACAGGCTGCGGGACCTGCAACCTTTTCGATTGACAATTTATTAAAATAGCGTATCAATTAGTATTGATATGTTTATGTGGCCGAACGTTGCGGCGGGTGTCATGTTCACGCTACGTCGCTACGAACGGACAAAATGGATGTTCTCCATGGAAAAGGCGGCCAGTCTAACTTCGTCGAGCGGCATTGATAAGCGAGAAGGCTGTGAGGGCTTTTCCCGAGCATCGCAGGGGGAATCCCGCAGGCCGGGAGATGAATATTTCCAGTCGATTGCTTTTCTTGCCAAAAGCCTTTCGGACGCCAACCGGCTGAAAATTATCCTGTGCGTTAGCAGCGGCAAGAAATCGGTCTCCGCCATCGTTGAGCAACTCGGTCTCTCCCAGCCCCTTGTTTCCCATCATCTCAAGGAACTGAAGCGTTCGCTCCTGGTCAAAATCGAACGCGACGGCCCTTTCATATATTACGAATTGGTAGACGCCAGGATCCTCGATGTGGTTCAAACGTTGAGCACTGTGGCAACAGAGCTGATAAGCGCCAGGAAAACCTTCTAGCCGGAAGAACGGGAGGGAATCTGATCAGTATGGAGCAGCTGCTGAAGATAGTCGGCGGGATGGAACCGGAGATAGCTCTCAGCGAGATAGGCAAGGTATTGAAGGTGCTATTCTCCACATTGGGGGAAGAGACCCGCTCGCAGTTTCTTTGGGAGCTTATGGGAGAATCCGGAGGTGATAAGGTCACAAGTCTTGTTCATCTCTGACTGGCCGAGTGCATGGGCGAAGGAGTCGACCCAACGCAAATGTGCCAGAGGTTGGTGGATAAGGTGGCTCAGTCCAAACAGCTTCTTGCGATCACCGATCCGGAACTGCTGGTGCTTTTCGAGGACTGGTTCGAGGAGCTGGAAGCGGAGATCATCTCGGTTGTGAGCAAGCACGGCCTGCTGAGTCCGGCGGAGCTGGCGGGAAAGCTGGGGCTCTCGCAACGGGGCGCGACGTTTCTTCTCTCCAAGCTCGTTCGTGAGGGAAAACTCTGAAACACTTCATTTTACAGGAGGGCAAAGAAATGAAAATAGGAGTCATTTGTTCTTCAAAGGACCCGGAGGTCCTTTGGAATGCCTTCCGCTTCGCCAATCTTTGCCTGGAAAAGATGGACGATGTGATGCTTTTCCTGAACAGCGGCGCGGTGGCATACCATGAGGTGGATTCTCCCAAGTATAAGTTGGAAGACCTCCTTAAGTCTTTTACCTTAAGCGACGGCGTCCTCTATTGCTGAGGGACCTGCATGCGCTCCCGGGGACTGGGAGAAGCGGAGTACGGTGACATGGCGACACAGCAAAACCTCTATGAAATTGTATCGACCTGCGAGAAGGTGCTGTGCTTTTGAGATGTCGGGGAAAGACAAGGGAAGCGGGAAGGCTTACAATGGAAAATACGTTTACCCTCGAAGACAGAAAACAGATTGAAGCCGATATTGGCGAAAAGTTCAGAAGGGTGGCCATCAGCCCTGACGGAAGGTTCAAATATCCTACCGGCCAAGCCGGACTTGAGAGACAAGGCTATGATGCCGAGATTCTTAAAGCGCTCCCCCAAGAGGTTCTGGCCTCCTATTGCGGAGTGGGAAATCCATTGGGCCCGGGAGCGGTCGGGAGAGGTGAGTTTGTGCTGGATATCGGTTGCGGCGCCGGAGTGGACACGATCATCGCGGCCGTCATGGCCGGACCTGAGGGTGGAGTGGTCGGCATAGACTTTACGGCGGCCATGGTTGCGCGGGCCAAAGAAAACTTGAAGAAAACCGCCCTTGAGAACGTAAGCTTCCGGGAGGGTTCCGCGGAGGACCTTCAGTTCCCGGCATCACATTTCGATGCGGTCATCTCAAACGGTGTCTTCAATCTTGTGATCGATAAGATGAGAGCCCTAAAGGAAGTATACAGGGTGCTGAAGCCCGGGGGACGCTTCATGATAGCCGACCAGGTGCTGACAACCGAATCACCCGGTGATGTTGCGGGCATGATTCGAAGTTGGGCCGGGTGACGAGGTGGGGCCATACCGGGAAAGGATTTCCTGGCTATGATCCGTGACGCTGGATTTATCGACGCTCAATTGGTCGGTGAGACCGGATTCAACAGTTCACCGGTAACCAAAGGGGTATTGTTTCGGGCAATGAAGCCGATGATCCACCCCAGTGTTCAGCCCGGCGAGGCTTGAAGGCGGCGGCAGGTTCTCAGTACCTCCTGGGAGATGTTTTCAAGAGGGACGACGCGGTCCACGGCCCCTTTTTTTATGGCCTCATTGGGCATGCCGAACACCACGCAGGACTTTTCATCCTGGGCAATGTTGAAGGCCCCCGCCTCCTTCATTTCCGCCATGCCTCTGGCGCCGTCGTCGCCCATTCCGGTCATGATGACGCCCACGCAGTTTTTGCCGGCGTAGCGGGCGGCCGAGCGAAAAAGCACGTCCACCGAGGGACGATGACGGCAGACCAGCGGTCCCTCCCGGGTTTCCACGTAATAGCGGGCGCCGCTGCGCTTCAGCAGCATGTGGCGATTGCCGGGGGCTATCAGCGCCCGGCCCCCGATCAGGGTGTCGTTATTTTCCGCTTCTTTTACGGAAATCCGGCAAATTCCGTTCAGGCGCCTGGCAAAGGCGGCCGTGAAGTGCTCGGGCATGTGCTGGACGATGGCTATGGGCGGAGCGTCCGGGGGGAGCGATTCCAAAAAGACGGTCAAGGCTTCGGTCCCTCCCGTGGAGGCGCCCACCACCACCACCTTGTCGGTCGTTTCGATCATGGCGCCCGTTTTGGGCTTGGCGATGACCGCGTCGGCGGTCAGTTTGGGGTCGATTCTGCGCAGTTCGTTCAAGCGCTTGGGCCTGGCCCGGGAGGCGGCCTTAACGGCGTCGCAGATCCGCACCCTGGATTCTTCCAGGAACTGTTTTACCCCCAGCTTGGGCTTTTCGACGATCTCGACCGCCCCGTATTCCAGTGCCTTGAGGGTGGTGTCCGAGCCCCGCTCGGTGAGGCTCGAGCATATCACCACGGGGATAGGGTGCTGGGCCATGAGCTTTTGCAGGAAAGTAATACCGTCCATGCGCGGCATTTCGACGTCCAGGGTAATCACGTCCGGGATCTCGCTCCTCAGCCTTTCCGCGGCGATCAGCGGGTCTGAGGCCGTCGCCACGACCTCGATCTGTGGGTCCGAGGAGAGGATGTCCTGAAGGGTCTGCCGGACCACGGCGGAATCATCGACGATCATCACTTTTATTTTCTTGTTCAAGCCGGCTCCTTGCTCTCACAGTTTCCTGTAGACCGTCGTAGCGGTTTGTTCCACGGACAGGTCCATTCCGTGCAGACTTTCCGAATGACCCACGAAAAGAAATCCCCCCGGGGCCATATGATTCAAGAATCGAGCGACCAGCCTTTCCTGGGTGGGCCTGTCAAAATAGATGAGGGCGTTTCGACAGAACACGACATCCATCCGGTCTTCTATTCCATAATCTCTTTCGAGAAAATTGAGCCTTCGAAATTTTACGCAATTGCGGAGTTCGGGGGTAACTCGCACCAGTCCCTTTTCCTTCTGCCTGCTTTTTAGAAGGTACTTTTTGCGAAGCACCATGGGAATGGGAACCGCTCGGTCGTGATCGTAGATGCCCAGCCTGGCCTTTTCCAATACCTCGGTGGAGATGTCGGTGGCCAGTATCGAGAAGTCGAAACCGGGACAGACTTCGGCGAACTCTCCAAGGACCATTGCCAGCGTGTAGGGCTCCTCCCCGGTCGAGCAGGCGGCGCTCCAGATATTGACTTTTTTCCGGGCGCCGGGCATGTGCGCAAGCATCAGTTGCGGGAGGGCCGTCCGGGTAAGATAATCGAAGTGATCGGGCTCCCGGAAGAAGTCGGTCTTATTGGTGGTCACCACGTCGATCATGTGTATATGCTCGGACTGCATCCCGCCCGAGTCGAAAACAAATTCGCAGTATTTGCCGAAGGACTCGATGCCAAGAGCCCGCAAGCGCTTGCGCAGACGCCCCTCTATCATGGTTTTCTTGGCCGGCGGCAATGTGATGCCGCAAGAGTCATGAATGAATTTGCTCAGCCGATGGTAGTCCCTGTCAGACATTTGCGCCGAAAATATTCGGCCATGGGAACTGCCGTTCGTATCGGCGGGCGAGGAAGACGACCCCCGCCGGGGGAGTTCCGCTTTTGTTGTTTCAGACTGCATGGCGTGCCGCTTGCCTCCCTAATTGGCTGGTACCCCGGCCTCGATTACGCGGCGGATGACTCGCTCATCTCGCCTACGGCGGCAACTTCATCCGCGGAAAATACCTTATCGATGTCCAAGATGATTATGAAGTCGTTGTCGCGTTTGCCCATGCCTTTTATGAACCGGGTGTCAAGGCGCGTGCCGATGCGGGGGGGCGGTTCGATCTGCTCGGGATCGAGGTCCAGCACTTCCTGCACCGAATCGACCAGGGCGCCCAAAATAGTGATTTCCCCGTCGATCTCGATCTCCACGATGATAATGCAGGTATTTACCGACCGTTCGGTGGCGCTCATGCCGAATTTAAGCCGCATGTCCACCACCGGCACGACGCTTCCCCGAAGGTTGATCACCCCGAGCATGAAGTCCGGGGTTCGGGGCACCCTGGCCACCGTGGTAAAGTCGAGCACTTCGCGCACCTTGGAGATATCCAGGGCGAACACCTCGTCACTCAGAGTGAAGGTCAGGTATTGGGTTGTTTTGCTTATTGCGGTCACGCTCATCGGTTATCCTCCTAGTATCTTTCAAACTCATCTTCGACCCCGTCGCCATGTTCGGGGCCGCCCAGGTTGAGTTCGATGCCCCTGGGCCTGGCGGCATCCTCCAGCGCCCGGGCGCCCTCACCGGGAGGTTTGGCCCTGTCCGACCTGGTTTGGAGCGCTCCCGGCGCGAGATGAGCGATGTGGGTCTTGTGAGAGCCATTGGTGCGCCCCCGGCCGTTGCCGTTTCTCTCGGGAGCCTGGCGGAGGCCTGCCGCGGTCGACCTGGCCGATTTTGCGCCCTCACGGTTTGCCACCTTGAAAAATTCCATGGAGCCTTGCAGTTGGGCGGCCTGGCTCTGCAATTCTTCGGAGGTGGAAGCCATTTCCTCGGATGCCGCGGCATTCTGCTGAATAACCTGGTCGAGTTGCTGGAGCGCCTTGTTTATCTGGTTTGCCCCGGAGTTCTGTTCGTTGCAGGCCGAACTTATCTCCTGGACCAGGTCGACCGTTTTCTGGATGTCCGGGACAATGTTTTGCAGCATGACGCCGGCCTTTTCAGCCACGTCCACACTCGATACGGAAAGCTTGCTGATCTCCCCGGCCGCGGTCTGGCTACGTTCGGCGAGCTTTCTCACTTCGGAGGCCACTACCGCGAACCCCTTGCCGTGTTCTCCTGCCCGCGCCGCTTCGATGCCCGCATTGAGGGCCAACAGGTTTGTCTGGCGGGCAATCTCCTCGATGATCGAGATCTTGCCGGCGATTTCCTTCATGGCGGCAACCGTCTGGGAAACGGCTTTGCCGCCTTCTTTGGCGTCTTCGGCGGACTTTACGGCGATTTTTTCGGTCTGCATGGCGTTGTCGGCGTTTTGCCTGATATTCGAGCCCATCTGCTCCATGGAAGAGGAGACCTCCTCGGCCGAGGCGGCCTGTTCGGTGGCGCCCCGGGACATCTGCTCGGCTGTGGCGCTAAGCTGCTCGCTTCCCGACGCCACATTGTCCGCCGCGCCGCGCACGTCGCTCACGATTTCGCGCAGTCTTCCCACCATGTTATTCATGTCCGCCATCAATTCCCCCGTTTCCTCCTTGACCGTGGCATCGATTTGCATGTCGAGATGGCCTTCGGCCAGGAGGTTGGACACCTTCACGCATTCGATGATCGGCCTGCTTATGATCCTGGCAATGAATACGCCAAGTCCGATACCGATAAAAACAGCCAGCAGGATGGCTGTAATCATGAGGAGACGACTTCGCGCATAAAGGGCGCCGCTATCAGTATAAGCGACTTTACCGTTTTCGATCTTCAGTTTGGCCAATTTGGCCATGAGATCGTCGACGATGTTGATCTTTTGCCTTCCGGCGCTATTGGCGAGCGTGATTGACTCGCGATTTTTTGCAAGCTCTTCTTTTTGGGCAAGGTCTACAACTCTATTATTAATTTGTTTGAACGATTCCCAAGCCGAATCTATCTGTGAGAGCAGCTCCCTTCCAGCATCAGTATGAATCATCGGCTATAAATTGGTAAGACTATCTTTCATTGAAGATTCATATTTGTTCATCGCTAGCATATATTTATTTCTGTCATTCGTTGTGGCGGAAAGTAGAAAATTCTTCTGCGAGCGCGCGAAATAAAGTAAATCTACATCTGCTTGCTTGGCTAGTGATATTCCAAGTGTTTCATTATTGTAGAGAGAATTCAGCATGTCGTCGATTGCGGCAATATTTGAGATACCGAGATATCCAACCACACCGGTGATTGCTGCCATTACAATGAAAGAGGAGATAAGTTTTTTTCCTATCTTAAGATTGTAAAACCATTTCATTGTCATGTCCTTTTTTTGTTGGGTACAATTATATTTTACTTAGTCACCATCCGGAAAGCGCTTGGCAATGTTGTTGATTTAAGCAGGGTTGAGCATGATCAGAGATATCTTGATTGATGGTTCTGATCTGCGACCCCTCACGGGGTCGTCGCTTTCTTTTTCGTTCCTTTCCGGGGGTATCGGCCTCACGGCCTCAACCCCCGGCTAATGGCTTTGATCCCTCCGGGATCACGATCGTCGCTCTAAAAGAACAGCACCGATTCCAGTT
>JARLHP010000181.1 GCA_031292195.1 Syntrophobacteraceae bacterium | reverse complement strand
CGTCTCCCGGCCCGGCAAAAAACTGTTCCCTCTGTGCCTCTGTGCCTCTGTGGTGGGCTCTTATGGTTGCCTCTGCTCTGAAAAGAAGCGGGAAGCGAGAAGCAGGAAGCAGAAAGCAAAAAGAACCGCGCCCCCGAACCTTTTCATTGATTTGGGTGTTCCGGCTTAACATGAAGGACTGCGGTGGATTTCCTTTGTTTTTAAAATCTTGACATTGCGGAATGGCTCCAGTAGAAACACAATTAAGACCGACCGGTCGGTATCCTATTCCCGAAAGGCCCCTCTCCCATGAAATTGAAGCAAAAAATCATCCTGGAAGCCCTCAGACTCTTTTCCCTCAAAGGCTTCCTGAGCACGTCCCTGCTGGACATCACCACCGCCGCCGGCTGCTCCAAGGGAGGCTTCTACAACCACTTCAAAAGCAAGGAGGAGCTTTTTTTCGCCGTCCTTGACCAAGCCCGCGCAATCTGGCGGGACCACAATCTCGCCGGTCTCGACCAGGTCCAAAGTCCGGTGGCCAAAGTCAAAAAACTGCTCTCCAATTTCAGGGACATCTATCTGCGGGACACCAACTGTTTACCGGGAGGATGCATTTTCGTCACCTTGTCGGTGGAACTCGACGACCAGCTCCCCGAGTTGGCCCGGGAGGTGAGCAGAGGCTTCGAGGGCCTCAAAAGAATGATCAAAAATCTGCTCGAACAGGGCAAACTTGCGGGGGAATTGAGGGAAGGAACCGACACGGACGCCGTTACCGGGATGATTTTTGCCGGTATCCTCGGCATAACGGTCATCTTTGGCGTGGACAAATCCCCGGCCGTCCTGGATCTCACCATCAATTCCCTGTGCGACTATCTGGATCGACTAAGCCCGGAAACAGGCTTGGGGGAGGCTTCCCGCACCGACGGTCTCACGCGGTTGTCGCGGCTGTGAGAAAAGCGATTCACCATGAAAGTCTAGACGTGAAAGGAGAACTGCCATGGCTCTTATGACCCCGGAACAATTCGAAGAGAGTCTCAAAAGTCTCAAGCCCCGCATATTCATGAACGGGAAAAAGGTTGAAAGCATCCTCGAAAACCGAAACACCCGCACGGTGGTCGAGGCCAACAAAGCCAGCTATGAATGGGCTCTGGACCCTCGCTACAGCAGCATCATGACTTGCCGCTCTCCCCTCATAAACGACGTGGTCAACCGGTACACCCATGTCAGCACCAGCACCGAGGACCTGGTGAAAAAAGCCGAGGCCGGCACCTTCACCGCGGAAATGCTCGGCACATGCATCTACCGCTGCGTGGGCTACGATGCCTTTCATTCCCTGGCCGCAACCTGCTGGGAGATGGACCGGGATCTGGGCACCAGTTATTACCCGCGATTTCTCGAATATCTGAAGATGGTCCAGACCCGGGACCTCTCGGTCGCCGGAGCGCTCACCGAACCTCGCGGAAAGCGCAGTCAAAGAACAATCGACTGGTCCGACCCTTTCCTGTCCCTTAAAGTCGTGGACAAAAACAAGGACGGCATCTTCGTGCGGGGCGCCAAGATCAACATCAGCGGGGCTTTTGCCAGCCATGAAATGGTGGTCCTGCCCCAGGCCGCCCATTTCGAGGGCGAAGAGGACTACGCGGTGGCGTTCGCCGTCCCGACCGACGCGAAGGGCATCACCTACGTCTGCCAGTACACGCCCTATTCCGCGGAAAGAGATGCGGCCGAAGACCTCTCGGAACTGGGCAACCCCCGGTTCGGCCAGAGAGAAACCTCCCTGGTGATCTTCGATAACGTGTTCGTCCCCTGGGACCGCGTCTTTCACTGCGGCGAATACAAATACTCGGTGAAATTCGTCACCCGTTTTGCCAAAACACACCGCATGACCTGCGGGGGCACGTGCAAGGTGGGCTTCATGAACCAGATCATCGGAGCCTGCAAACTTATCCAGGAATACAAGGGACTCGAAAAGGCCACTCACATAACCGACGAACTCATGGAAATGGTGGTGCTACGCGAGACCGGACGGGCCTGCGGTCTGGCGGCGGCGAACAAGGGCGCCGAGGAGCCTGTGGGGTCCGGGGTCTTTCTGCCTGACGAGTTGATGGGAAACGTGGCAAAGCTCAACATCTGCAACGCTTTTTGGCGTGTCATGGCCCTGGCCGGAGACATAGGAGGGGGACTGATCGTGACCATGCCTTCGCTCAAGGAGCTCGATAATCCCGAAGTAAAGGATTACGTGAGGGAATTTTACAGTTTCGGCTCCGAGGAACCTACCGAAAATATCATGAAAGTCCACAAGCTGCTTCAAAACTGGACTGCGGGCCAGCACGGCGTAGCCACCTGGCATGGCGCGGGCCCGGTCATGGCCCAAAAGATCATGCTTCAGCGCGTCGTAAATTTCGACCACGAAAAAGATCTCGTAAAGCAGACGCTCAACCTGAGTAAGTAGGCTCCCGAAAGCGCCGGGGGGGGGTCAGTTTGGTTACGGATGTGCCGCGCTGCGCGGCATGGAACCACAGCCCTTTTGACCGGCCGGCGTCTGCCGGCTGGTCAAAAAAGGAATTTCCTCTGTGCCTCTGCTCTGAAAAAAGCCTGGAGGGTCCCAACCTCGTGTAGGGTGGGCAAAAGCGAAGCGTTGCCCACCACCTCCAAACCTTTTCATTGATTTGGGTGTTCCTGTGGTTGGTTTCAGATTTTAATGCACGTTTGACAATCCCATTCCCAGCCTGTTGCCGTTTACGGTGAGCACGCCATGTTTGAACGAAGCGCTGGATTTGAAGGCCCCGGAATCGTCAATCATATATTTGGAGGCTAGAAGGCGCGCGGCAAGCTGACCGGCATCGGCCTTCGCCTGGGCCGAATCGGCCGCCCCTTTGTTACCGAGTTCGTTTTGGGCAACGAAGTAGAAAAGCGCCTGCGAGACGGAGAGTTCCGCGCTGGCATTCACACTCGCCGCCAGCGCCAGGATGTTCCGGGAAAGGTCCTGCCCGTTGCCGTCAAAAGCCAGCCGGGCTTTCCCGGTGAGATCTCCCTTGTCGGTCCTGAGATCGAGTTGCTTTATCTCAAATTCGGGGCGCCCCGCCAGCAGGTCGGCCGCCATCTTGGCGAACATTCCCTTCATTTGGCTCCTTGCGGCGTTGCTGTTCTCCATTCCTTCCCGCTGCAGGACCGGAGCGAGTTTTTGAAACCTGGCCAGAACCGCCGCATCGAGCTTTCGAGCTTCGAAATCCATAGCGAAGGGTCCCAGTCCAAGGATTCCCGTGTTGAGTTTATTAAAATCGACCCGGATGGAGCCGTTTATTTTGTCCCCGTCAACCCGGGATTGAGCCTTGATGCCGAACGAAGCCAGGGTGAAGACGCTATGGCCTTTTTCAGCAGCCTCGATACCGCCAATCGATAAAGCACTCGATCCTACGGATATTCCCTTTATCCCGGCATGCGAATCAAATTGGCCCCGCATGCCTTCCATCCGGAACTCACCATCCTGGCCGTTGACAAGCAGCGAAGGACAGTCGCAGGAACCGACAGCTTCTCCGGAGTGCTCGCCAATACTAAATTTGCCGGTGAGCCCCCCCCATTTGACATCCATTTGTCCGCCCTTGGCCTGGGGGAACTTATGCTGGAAAGCCGGGATATCGAGATAGGAGGCGGCGCCGCCATCGATTGATAGAACGGTCAGCAACTCGGCGGAGGCCAGTTCCGGGACTTTTTCCAGAACCTCCTTCATGCCGGTCCCGACCGCGGGGCGCGTCTGGATAACCGCCATGACGGGCCGAAGGCCCGCTGTGAAGTGCGGGTCGTGCAGGAAGACAAAAGGTCCGTGATAAATGGTGTCGACCAGCTCGAAGCTAACCGCTCGACCTTTGGGGGGATCGGCCACGGTCAGCTTGGTGAGCGCCACGGAACGGAACAGGCCTCGTTTGTAGCTCACGGCCGAAACCTTCAGCCTCTTTGAACCGTTTAATCGCGAAATCCACTGGTCGTGGAGCTTGGCCGCCTGCAGCCCCACATAGTAACTGGCGCCCAGATAAGCCGGAGCAAGCACTAAAAAAACGGACAATACAACTGTCACGGTTTTCTTCATGAAATTCCTTTCCAGGACTCGAGAAAGTACCTCAAGACGGGGCCGAAGGTCCCCGCTCACGCAGGTGAAGAGCTTTTGAAAAACAGCTAATCAATATCCCAATTCAGGAAGGAAGGAAATCAAAAATTATAAATGAAAAGATTGACTTGCCGGACCAGGTAAGAGAGAAGAGTAACTCTACCAACCCATTTGGAGGTCATGACCCATGAGGCGATGGATAAAAGCCGTACAGGCATTGGCCGTGGCAACCTCTCTTTTGCAGTGGTCTGTCATCCCGGCGGCATTCGGATCTAACGGCAACGGGCGCCGCAAGCCGCACATAACGGCTCAGCCCTGCGTTTGCGGCGCGCAAGCGCGCTACTTCATCGATCCGGCAAAAGAGCCCCGGATGTCGCGAGCGACGCTTGTCAAACTGCTGCGGAAGCACATCCAGTATGTGTTCGTCATTTTCAACGAAAACCACTCCTTTGATAACGAGTACGGCACGTTTCCGGGTGTAAACGGAATCTACTCGGACGGCCTCCGGCGCCGCTCCCCGCGCGACACTGCCGGATTTACCCAGACTTACAAAGACAATCTCACCGGCGCAACCGTAACGGTCCAGCCCTTCCGGCTCGGTCCCGGACAGAATTCGAGCGTCCTGGACAGCGTCGATCACTCGAACGCGGGCATGATTGCAAAGTTTGACGTGGTAAACGGCGCGCCGCGAATGGACGGCTTCTCCAGGCGTGAGTACCAGCGGTTCGCGGGAACTCCCGGCGACACCCTCTCCGCCGCGCGGCAGGAAGAAGGCACGCAGTTCGCCCGCTTGGTCATGTCGCACGTGGACTGTGACACCATTCCGTTCTTCTGGCGGTATGCCGGCCGTTTCACCATATTCGACAATATCTTCGCAACCGAAGACGGGCCCTCCACCCCCAACGCCATTGCCATGATCTCCGGACAGATGGGCCAAACCCAGTGGGTCAAGCACCCTTCCAGCCCCGACGGCCGGCCGGTAACGGTGGGGTCTAACAGCGGAACCTTGAACGGCCCCCCGGTCATAAAGGATTCTCTGCCCTTTCGGGGCTCTCAGTACGACACCACCAGGGTCGACAGGCAGCCCGCCGGCACGAGGGAACACTACAAAAACGGCAACATCTCCATGAACCTCACCTTCGCCACCCTGCCGCTGACCTTTCAGGGCAAAGTCGTCTCAAAGACCATGCGGGGCAACCGCCATCCCGAACTCGATCTGGCCGATATCCGGCTGGACATCCCTTACATCGACCATCTCGGAACCGAACCTGTAAACTGGGGCTGGTACCAGGAGGGCTACGATCACGAAGCGACCGACCCCGCGGGGGTGGCCTCGCACAGTTCCTATGTGACCCATCACAATGCGCCCCAATATTTCGGCTATATAGCCGATACGCCGGCGGTGAGCGCCGGTATGCACGGCCTGACGGACTTCTTTGACGCCATGGCCGCTAACTCCCTGCCCCCCGGAGGAGTATTTTACATTCGCGGCGGCTTTAAAAACCTTACCGGGAAAAAACCGGTGGTTACAGACCCCAAGACCCCGGCCGATGAAGTCGCGGCCATCGAGGCCGCCAAGGCCGGCGACGACGACCATCCGGGCTACTCCGACAAACAGTTGAGCGAAGCCATGACGGCCCGCGTAATCAACGCGGTGGCCTCCCATCCCGGAATCTGGAGCCGGTGCGCTATCATAATCACCTACGACGAATCCGACGGGGAGTGGGACCACGTCCCGCCGCGCATCCTGTCCTACGGTCCCCGCGGGCTTCTTTCCCGGGGCTCGCGCGTGCCGCTTATCCTTATCTCGCCTTTTGCCAGAACCCACGTCGTCTCCCATGTGGAAGGCGATCATAATTCGGTCATTGAAACCATCAACCACATCTTCGGCCTGCCCGCCCTGGCCAGCCTTCCCGACGAGGCGCAGGCCCTCCAAAAAGGCAATTCGGCCCGATTCAACCGGTTTGCCCCCGCCGGATTCAAGCAAAAACACCTGGGTCCAGATGACATCGAATCGCCGATATCGAGCAGCTTACTCTCCGGTTTCGATCCCGGACGGTTGACCGGCCAGGCCCCGCCGCTCCCGGCTTCTTTTGCCATAATTCCCGAAAAAATCGTGAACTCCTTTCCGCATTACGGCGGCCAGGGCTGCAAATCAATCGGGATCGTCCCCGAGGATGTCCGGCTGGGAATCACCAACCACATTCCCAAAGGCTTCAACCCACTGCCGGCCACCTGTCCGGCCACCACCTACACGGATGTCGAAAAGTATTAGGAAAGAACAGGGGATTTTGGGTGGCCCTCAGGGCGAAAGCGAATGTGTATCGTCGCCTCGGTGAATCCGGTGCCCACGTGGCATACTGCATGGTCTTGTCGCGGACTCCCGCCACCCGTCTTCGTTTCGCTCCCCCATCCCTTCGAAAACCGGGGCAATAGCATGAAATTATAGGGCACGGCTCTATTGTATTTGTAGGAGCGGCTTCCAGCCGCGAGAGGCCTGTTGTTGGTCTTGTCGCGGACTCCCGCCACCCGTCTTCGTTTCGCTCCCCCATTCCTTCGAAAACCGGGGCAATAGCATGAAATTATAGGGCACGGCTCTATTGTATTTGTAGGAGCGGCTTCCAGCCGCGACAGGCCTGTTGTTGGAAACCATCATACATTGTAGGCACAATACCAGTGGGGGTACTCTTTGAAGTTATCAACCAACCCTTTCCTCACGGGATTCTGTAGGCAATAGCCAACACAATTTTTCAATTCATCCTCAGTTCTAATGGCGTGATCATGATACTGGGGTTCCCACAATGGCCCGTTTCTCCCCAAAAGACCATTTATTTTTTGGGCTGTGAAACTCTTCAGGGAATGCATAAGCGCCGACAGAGTTTTGTCTTGAAGGCGTGCGGCGAAATGAACATGGTCCGGCATAATAACGACCGCTACCAACTCGATAGCGCCCTGTGCGTTCAGCCGTTGGAGGCTGTCTATCACAACCTTTGCCGCAGCGGGGTCCAAAAATACCGGCGACCTGTTCTTCGTGCTCGTCGTGATAAAATACCAATAGCCCGGATGCGAGAAGCGTCCTCTGCGCAAATTTCTTTGACGAGCGTCTTTGCTGGGCATACAAAACCCTTTTCGGCTTGCAATCGTCTACATATCCCACGTTCCGGCATCAAAAGGAAGTACTATTACCTGCGATTGCCCTGCTTCGAAGACGAACATCTCTTGATGTGTAGCTAAGATAGATGGCATGGGGGGTTGTTTTAGAGGAATGTCAGCCATTTTTCCTGGTACGGCCCCGTTGCCACCCCGTCTGACATGTCAGGCGAGTCAACCGGTAGGTGCCGATGCTATGAGTTTTCCCCTCTTGCCTTGAATTTCAGGAATTTGTGGAATTCCAGCAAGCTCGCCATTTCTTGCCACTGTACGTAACAATCACTGTGGATCGGCTTCTGCTCAGGCTCCGCGAACTTGACAACTTCGTTATTTTACGATTTCTTGAGATATCATCTTTTTTTAATGACCAATACGCCTCTCCGCACTGCCGCGTTGACAGCCGGCATGTGTGCCGTCGCCGGGCTGCCTGCCATGCGGCGCCTCAAGCGAGCCGATCCGGCGGAGCTTTTCCGATGAGCGAAACCGTAATCCGCGTTCGCCATCTTTCTTACGCGTACGGCGAGGGAAAGCTGCGCCGCCAGGTTTTGTTCGACCTTCAGGGCGAGATCCGCGAAAGCGAGATAGTGATCGTGAAGGGGCCTTCCGGCCCCCCCCCGAAAAATGCTTCTCATTTCAATAATGCATGATATAGAGATCTACTTCCTGGATACTCAGGGTTTTCGGAGACAAACGTTGCACTTTGTCAGGTAACGGCAGTTATAAAACAGGTTGGTCATGGAGAGACCCGGCACAGTGAACCAGGGCGCTCCATGCTCAAACAGGAGGATCCTATGTTCCGGGATCGAACAAACCCTCCGCTATGGCTCCGCTGCACAGTAGGGATTCTTGTCGCGGTCAT
>JARLHP010000180.1 GCA_031292195.1 Syntrophobacteraceae bacterium | reverse complement strand
GTTGTATCAAGCCGAGGCAGGCGCAACAGACGCGGAGTGAAAAGGAAGATGAGCAACTACAACCTCCGCAAAAAAAGCCAGGGTCCACTGCAGCGGGGGGTCATCAAACCTTGTGTTCGAGTGCTTAAGTGAACAGTATTGTGCTTAACTCAACAGCATTGGGGGGGCGTAGTGGACGCCCCTTTATATTTCGCATGCTCCGTTGTGCGCCCGGGGGGTTATTATTTCGCCGTTGAGATAGACCGCTGAGAGAAAGGCCAGAGAGCGGGGAAAGTCTGCAGGCGGCCCGGGGACCACCAGAAAGTTGGCCGGCATGCCGGGGCGGATCCGTCCCAGTTCATGGTCCAGCCCAAGAAGTCGGGCGCCTACGGACGTGGCGTTGCGGACGGTTTCCTCGACCGAAAACCCCGCCTCGACCATAAGAGCCAATTCTTCGGCCAAAGCCAGGCCGTGCCGCACCCCGAACGACCCGGCGTCGGTCCCGGAAGCGACCGGTACTCCGAGCCGGCGCGCCCGCCTCATCTGTTCGAGCTGATTTTCAAGAATCATCGAGGCCACACCGGACTGCCCGGCATGGGCGGACAGGGCCTTCATGGTGACCGCCGTCGGCACCCAGAAGATCTGATGGTCCGCCATTTTTTTCAGGTTCTCCTCCCCCATGAAGAAGCCGTGTTCGATAGAATCGCATCCCGCATCGACCGCAAATACGACGGGCAGCCTGCCGTTGGCGTGCACCATTATTTTCCGGCCGTGTTCCCGAGCCTGCCTGAAGGCCGGCGCGAGTTCATCCCGGCCAAACTGGGGGGCGGTTTCCTTCCCGAACTCCGTCAGGCTGTTTATGCCGGAATTCAGAATCTTGATATGATCGACGTGAGGGAAGTCGGCTCTTATGCTTTCGGCCAGAGTCGAGCCCTCTTCAGGGACCCTGCCGATGATCTTTCCGTATCGGCCCGGGGCGCGCCAGCCCTTGCCGGCGCATTTTACCCGCGCGGGCGAGTGCGCGTTTCCCCTGGCATACCTCAGAGCGTGGCCTCCGATGTCCCCTCCGTCTCTTAAGGCCATTATGCCCAACCCCAGGCAGGTTTCGATCCTTTCCTGAATGAGAGGAGCGTTTTGTTCGAACTCGCTTCGGAGCTGCCTCACGCGCAGTTCCTGGTCGGTTTTACCGGACATGGCCAGGTGAACATGGCAGTCAATGAGGCCGGGAAGGAGGGTGGAGGCCGGATAGGATTGGAGGGCGACGCCGGAAGGCCCATCCCGCCGAAGGCGGGACAGCTCCTCGGGAGCAGGGAATTCCACCGAGGATACAAGCCCTTCTTCCACCCGGATCAGCGCATCCTTTCGGGCCGGCGAGCCGGTCCCATCAATAAGCCAGGATGCGAAACAGTACGATTTCGACATACTTTGCCTTCTCGGTCTTTAGACCAGCCCCTTGCCGCCCGCAGCCAGGGCTTCCAACGCCTCACGGTCGAGCACCCTTATCTTTCGGCCTTCGACGGATATGATTTCCTGCTGGGCCATTCTGGCAAGAATGCGGGAAAGAGTCTCGGGAATAGTTCCGAGCAGACTTGCAAGCTGCGTCTTGGTGATGTCCAGTTCGAGGGTTTCACCGGTTCGGCTCCTGGCGCCCAGATAGATCAAATGGGCGGCGAGCCTGCCCGGCACCTCCTTTAGCGACAGGTCTTCGATCATGTGAGTGAAGAAACGCAGCCGCTGCGATAAAACGGCCAGAAGACTCACGGCTATGGCCGGCTCCCGGTGCACGAGCGCCATGAAGGAGGTCCTGGGAAAAAAAAGCGTTCGGGCCGCTTCGATAGCCTGGGCATTGGCCGGATAATTTCCCCCGGCAAAAACCGGGACTTCACCGGCCATCTCACCGGGGCCGAAAATGTGCAGGATTTGCTCCTTTCCATCCAGGGAGAGCTTATAGACTTTGATCTTGCCCGCGGTCACCAGGTGGAACCCTTCGGCGGCCTCACCTTCCGAAAAGATCTCCCTGCCCCTTTCATAGCTTTGCTCAAGACAGATTTTGGCCAACTCGTCGATCTGTTGGGCAGGCAGCCCGTTAAAGAAGGGAAATTTGGAAATCTCCCCGGCCCTTGTTTTCATCTGCATCTCTCTCCTCATATAAATTATACAATATACCGCCGAGAGCGAGGACGAACATGTTTATATTTATATCCGAGGCCGGTCTCAACGTTTTCTTCGACTCCGCGGTGGATTTCAGTGAACAATCCAGAATTCTTGATCCAAGTCAAGGACTCTTTTTCTACGAGGGGTTATTTTGCCAATCACTGTGGAGTTAAAATCATTTTAACAAGGCGCGGATTATACAAGGAGGTAATAAGATGTTTTGTTATCAGTGCGAACAAACGGCCAAAGGCCAGGGATGCGATAAGATAGGTGTTTGTGGTAAGCCGGCTGAAGTCTCCGACTTGCAGGATCTCCTGGTTTATGCTCTCCAGGGGCTTTCGATTTTTGCCGTAGAGGCCAGAAAAGCCGGATTTACCGATCCGGAAGCAAACTCTTTTACGTGTTCGGCTCTTTTTTCCACGCTTACAAACGTCAATTTCGATCAAAAATACTTCTTGGAAGCGATTCCCCGCGCAGTAAAAATCAGGGAAAAGCTGAAGAGCAAGGCCGGCGCAGCCGCCGTTTCCTCGCCTGTTACCCAGTTCCAGCCGGCAGGCGACATGGCGGGGCTTCTTTCTCAAGCGGCCGGCGCAGCCCTCAAAGCCGCCCCCGGGGAAAACGAGGATATCCGTTCGTTGAGGCACACGCTTCTTTTCGGGTTAAAAGGCGTGGCGGCATACGCGGACCATGCCCGGATTCTAGGGCAGGAAGACGACGCGGTTTACGCTTTCATTCACCAGGGGCTTGCCTCCCTTGCCGGAAACGACCCGGGAGTAAACGACCTCGTCGGACTGGTTCTCAAATGCGGGGAAGCAAATCTGCGGGCCATGGAGCTTCTCGATGCCGGCAACACCGGGGCCTACGGCCATCCCGTACCCACCCCCGTCCCGCTGGGCCACAGGAAGGGCAAGGCCATACTGGTATCCGGCCACGACCTGGCGGACCTGGAAGCCATTTTGAAGCAGAGCGAAGGCAAGGGCATTTACGTCTACACCCACGGCGAGATGCTTCCCACCCACGGCTATCCGGGGTTGAAAAAATACCCGCATTTCTTCGGTCATTACGGAACAGCCTGGCAGAATCAGCAAAAGGAATTCCCGACCTTTCCCGGATCGATCCTGATGACCACCAACTGCATCCAGAAGCCCGGTCCGGTTTACTCCGATAACCTTTTCACCAGTGGTTGCGTCGGCTGGCCCGGAGTAGCGCACCTGGAAAACCGCGACTTCGCGCCCGTTATAGATAAAGCGCTGGCGCTGCCCGGATTTACGGAAGATTCCAACGGCAAGACCGTAATGGCGGGATTTGCCAGAAACGCCGTACTGGGGGTTGCGGATAAAGTGATCGAGGCGGTGAAGGGGAAGAAAATCCGCCACTTTTTCCTGGTCGCCGGCTGCGACGGAGCAAAACCGGGCAGGAACTACTACACCGAATTCGTCGAAAAGGTACCCGAGGACTGCGTGGTTCTAACGCTTGCCTGCGGCAAGTTCCGGTTTTTCGACAAGGATCTGGGCGCCATCGAGGGGATACCGCGCCTTTTGGACATCGGACAGTGCAACGACGCCTACTCCGCCATTCAGATTGCGGTGGCTCTGGCCAAAGCGTTCAATGTGGACGTGAACGATCTGCCGCTTTCGATGATCCTTTCCTGGTACGAGCAAAAGGCGGTGGCGATCCTTCTGAGCCTTTTCCACCTGGGCATAAAGAACATCCGGCTGGGGCCCTCTCTTCCGGCCTTTATCAGCCCGGGGGTGCTCGACGTACTGGTCAAAAATTTCCAGATAAAGCCGATCACTACTCCGGATGAGGATCTCAAGGCGATCCTGGGTTAGCGGCCGCTCGGAAGCATGTTGGTGGGCACGATGAAGCTTGTGCCCACCCTACCGGGTTGGGTTAGCGGCCACCGGGTCGGGTCAGGGGCAAGGCGGAGGGGGGGCGAGGTGGTGGCAACGCGGCGCTTTTGCCCACCCTACCGCCACCGGGGCTCAAGGCGAGGTAAATGATTTACGGGTAACAGGAGCCAGTCACAGGGGTGGGGGGGGGGGTTTGGGCGCCCCCCCCCGGCGGGTCACCCAAATAAAGTCACGCGGAAAACAACAACGAAACTGGGGCCCGCG
>JARLHP010000179.1 GCA_031292195.1 Syntrophobacteraceae bacterium | reverse complement strand
TAATGGCTTTGATCCCTCCGGGATCATGATCGTCGCTCTAAAAGAGCAGCACCGATTCCAGTTGAGTCGCTTAACTCAACAACATTGACCTGGCTACCTGGCTCACCACCGCTGGTGGGCAACACTTCGCTTTTTGCCCACCCTACCTGGCTACGATCTCACCATTTGAATTCCTCGAAAAGGCGGGGATTCAATAGGATCAGCGATATCTTGATTGAAGGTTCTAATCTGCGACCCCTCACGGGGTCGCCTCCTTCGATTTCGTTCCTTTCCGGGGGTATCGGCCTCACGGCCTCAACCCCCGGCTAATGGCTTTGATCCCTCCGGGATCATGATCGTCGCTCTAAAGAGCAGCACCGATTTCAGTTGAGTCGCTTATCTCGACGACATTGATATGAGCCCCCCTCCCGCACCCCCACGGCACGCCGGCGCCGCATAAAGCCGTTTTTGCTACGGGCGAGCGAGATCGAAACGGTCCAGATTCATGACTTTGTTCCAGGCGGCTACGAAGTCGCGCACGAATTTTTCCCGGGAATCCTCGCAGGCGTAGACTTCGGCCAGGGCCCGGAGCTGGGAGTTGGAACCAAAGATGAGGTCCACCCGGGTGGCGGTCCACTTGAGTTGGCCCGTCGCTCGGTCACGGCCCTCGAACAGATCGTGGTCCTGCGAGGTTGCCTGCCACTCGGTGCTCATATCGAGCAGATTTACGAAAAAGTCATTGCTGAGCGCTTCCGGCCGGTTGGTGAAAACGCCGTGCGGCGCCCCTTGGAAGTTGGCGTTAAGGACGCGCATGCCGCCGACAAGGACGGCCATCTCGGGAGCGGTCAGAGTCAGAAGCTGGGCGCGATCGACCAGCAGTTCCTCGGCCGTAACGGAATATTTGCCTTTCAGATAGTTACGGAAGCCGTCGGCAAAGGGTTCGAGCACGGCAAAGGCATTCGCATCGGTTTGCTCCTGCGAGGCGTCCGTACGCCCGGGCGTGAAGGGAACGGACAGTTCTAAGCCCCCATTTTTGGCGGCCTGCTCGACGGACACGCAACCGGCCAAAACGATCAGGTCGGCCAGCGACACCTTCTTTGCGCCGGCCCGGGCGCTGTTGAAGGCGCTGCGGACGGACTCCAGGGTCTCTAAAACTTTCGCCAGGCGGGCAGGTTCATTGACTTCCCAACTCTTCTGGGGCGAAAGAGCAATGCGGGCGCCGTTTGCGCCCCCGCGCTTGTCGGAGCCACGGAACGTGGAGGCCGAAGCCCAGGCGGTAGTGACCAGTTCCGGGATGGAAAGGCCCGAGGCAAGGATTTGGGCCTTGAGGTGGGCGATGTCGGCCGGGTCGATAAGTTCGTGATCGACCGGGGGAACCGGGTCCTGCCAGAGGAGTACTTCGGTCGGGACCTCCGGGCCGAGATATCGGGAACGAGGCCCCATATCCCGATGAGTCAGCTTGAACCACGCCCGGGCAAACGCATCCGCCAGCTGATCGGGGTGCTCGTAGAAGCGTTTTGATATTTTTTCGTAGACCGGATCGAACCGCAAGGCGAGGTCGGTAGTCAACATGGTTGGGCCTATACGCTTCGAAGGATCGTGGGCATGAGGCACGGAGCCCGCGCCGGCCTCCCCCTTTGGTTTCCACTGCTGCGCGCCCGCCGGGCTCTTGGTCAGCTCCCAATCGAAGCTGAAAAGGATCCGGAAGAAATTGTTGCTCCACTTTGTGGGCGTATTGGTCCAGGTCACTTCCAGGCCGCTGCCGATCGTATCGCCGCCCTTGCCCGTACCAAAGCCGCACTTCCAGCCCAGGCCCTGTTCCTCGATGGGGGCGGCTTCCGGCTCCGGGCCGACATGTTTGGCATCCCCCGCCCCGTGGGTCTTGCCGAAGGCATGGCCCCCCGCGATGAGGGCCACCGTCTCCTCGTCGTTCATGGCCATGCGGGCGAAAACCTCCCGGATATCTATGGCAGCGGCCAGCGGATCGGGATTACCGTTGGGGCCTTCCGGGTTGACATAAATCAGACCCATCTGAACGGCCGCCAGGGGGTTTTCCAGTTCCCGGTCCCCGGAGTAGCGCTTGTCTCCAAGCCACTCGCTTTCCGCCCCCCAGTAGACGTCCTTTTCGGGTTCCCAGATATCTTCGCGCCCGCCCCCAAAACCGAAGGTCTTAAAGCCCATCGACTCCAGGGCGACATTGCCGGCCAGGATCATGAGATCGGCCCAGGAGATCTTCCGGCCGTATTTCCGCTTGATCGGCCAGAGCAGCCTGCGCGCCTTGTCGAGGTTCACATTGTCGGGCCAGCTGTTCAGGGGCGCAAAGCGCTGACTGCCGTTGCCGGCGCCCCCGCGCCCGTCGGCAATCCGGTAGGTGCCCGCGCTGTGCCAGGCCATGCGGATAAACAACGGTCCGTAGTGGCCAAAGTCGGCCGGCCACCACTCCTGAGACCTGGTCATCAACTCCTGGAGATCCTTTTTTACGGCTTTGAGGTCGAGGCTCAGGAACTCTTTGGCGTAATTAAAGTCAGGCCCCATCGGATTTGGTTTGGAGGATCTCTGGTGCAGCATGTCAAGGTTCAACTGGTTGGGCCACCAGTCACGGTTGGACATCCCTCTGCCGGTCGCAGATCGTACAGGTGCGACCGTCGCGATCTTTTGGCTCTCTTCACTCATGATGTCTACTCCTTATGGTTTCATCGCTCTTTTTGACACCGCGGACAAACGCCGAAAAAATCCAGCCGGTGGCTTACGATTTTAAACCCGGTTCTGGAAGCGAGCTTTTCGGTCATGGAAGCCAGGCTCTCACAATCGGAGTCCATGATCCTCCCGCACTTGATACAGATCAGGTGAGGATGAGGTTCGATCCTTTTGCCGTCATAACGATTGTGATCACCGCTGAACTCGATCTCCAGGACTTGCCCGACCGCCTTCAAAACAGCCAGGGTCTTATAAACCGTTGCAAGGGTTGTAGTGGGGAAATCCGCCTTTACGGAAGCGTGAATCTCTTCCGCACCGGGATGCCCCCCGCCCTCAGCCAGGAATTTGAGGACGGCAAGCCGCTGAGGAGTGATGCGGAACCCCAGCTCTCGAATTCTGCGGAGCATGCTTTCAAGACGACCCGGATCATTTGGCATCGGACCCTCGGGAGAAGCCGCTATAGAGACTCACTATTTCCTGATAATGAGTAGTTATGAGAACCGGCCCTGTCAAGTTGGGGGGAGTGGCGAAGAGCCGGGTTGGCCGACGGCTCACTGCGAACCGCGGCAGGCCATACTATTTTGGGAACGCCCCTTGGTGGAGAATGCGGGAGTTGAACCCGCCATCTGTGGCGCCGCCAGTTTTTTTGATGTTTAACCTGGCGATATCATTATTTATTTTATTCAACCATGTTAGACTTGGCAAGTAAAGGTCACTCATCCGGCCGACTGTTCCTATATTGAGGTGCAATGAGGGAAATTTGCGATAATGAAAATACGATGGCTTCTATTTCCGGGGTTTGCTTCGCTGGTCGTGATTTTCGCAGTCTTGTTGACCGCAGTCTATCTCGAAGGGGCGAAGATGCTGGACACCAAAGAAATAGTCGCTCAAACCGATAAGATAATCGCGAAAGTGGAGGCGCTTCGGGCCGATCTTCTCCATATGGAAGTCGACGAAATGTCTTTTGCGATCTTCGGTGGAAAGCCCTTCCTGGAACATCTGCAACTGGACGTCCGCGTCATTCAAAACGAGCGCACGGCAATCGGGCGGCTTATTTCAAACAGTCCGGAAGAGCGAAAAGCGATCGACGCGTTTAAAGGCCAATACCGGAATTGGCTCCAAACGGAAGTGCAACCTCTCATAGCGCTTCGGCAGGAAGTCGACCGGGGCGTAATACCGCTTAAAACGGTGGTTGATTTCGTGAAGTCCGCAGAAGGCATGCCGCAGGTTAAAGCAATGCGCAGAACTCTGTCGCAGATCGAGCACGATGAATTTTCACTTCTTGAACGCCGAAGGGCCGCCCTGACATACTTCACCAATCTTGCCCGGCAGGTGATTATTTTCGGATCCGGTGCAGGAATTCTCCTAAGCCTGCTGATAACATTTTTGACCGCGCGAAAAATTACCGGTCCCTTAGAGGAACTGGCTTCCTACGCCGGTCGGGTGAGCGCGGGAAACTATCCCCTCGAATTGAAATTACAACGCAAAGGCGAGATCGGTGTTCTAGCCGACGCCCTCCGATCCATGGTGACGAGACTAGCAGACCACATCGCTTTTCGGAAGCAGCAGACAGAAATCCTTGAAAATACAGCGGCCGAATTGCGGGCTGAAATAGAACGGCGAGACGAACTGGAACTCAGGTTAAAAGAGCGTGAAGCCGAGCTGCAAAACGCCAACGAACACCTGCGGCGACTGCCCTCAATGCTTATCGCCGCCCAGGAAGAAGAAAGGAAAAGGATTTCTTCGGAACTTCACGATAGCGTCGGGCAAGTTCTGGTCGCATCCAAGGTTCGAATCGAGTACATTCTCAACAGGTTGCAGGCCGGCAACAGCGAAGAGGCTTTCCACGCCGCCGAGGAGTTCATTCCAACCATTCAACTCTCCATTGATGAGACCAGAGCCATTTACATGGGGCTAAGGCCCACAGTTCTTGAAGATTTCGGGGCAATCGCCGCTTTGGCCTGGTATCGAGATGAACTGATGAAGGTCCACCCCAAACTGCACATCGAAATGGATATCGAGATCGATGAGGCTCAAATCCCGAAATACCTCGTAGTGCCTATTTTCAGGATCGCCCAGGAAGCCCTCAATAACGTCTCCCGGCACAGCGATGCGGAGTGGGTTGACGTACGCCTTTCACGGGATGGCGCAGCCATAGAACTCAGTATCTCCCACGATGGTCAGGGAACGGACTATGACCTCAAAACGGGCGAACCCCGGAGTCTCGCTATTCTTAGCATGATGGAGCGGGCTAAACCTGGCGGCGGGAATCTCACGATAGAATCCACTCACGGTGACGAAACAACAATTCGTGTGAGGTGGCGAATCGATGAAGCGGGAAAGTGGGAGAGCGATTAAGGAAAGCGGGAAGAGACCATGCTTTCATTGGATTTGACTTTCGGGGCGCGGTTTTCCGTCACGGGCCCGGGTAGCCTGCGGGCGGCCAGGAAGCCACGTCCAGTTCCACCTTGCAGGTGCCCTCCTCCAGCCGCAGGAGCTTGAATCCAATCTTTCTTACCAGGGAGAGCATTTTTTCGTTTTCCGGCAGCACATCTCCCACCAGGGTCTGCACCCCATTTTCCCGGGCGATTTCTATTACCCGCTCGATCAGCTTCTCGCCCAGGCCTTTGCCCTGCCACGGGTCGGCCACTATCACGGCAAATTCGGCGTCGGGCCTCTCGGGGGGCATCACCAGGCGTCCGACTCCCATCATGGTGGCCGGTCCCGGGGGCAGCCCTATGGCGGCTATTCCGATTTCCCGGTCGTAATCGTACTGGGTGAAGCGGACCAGGGACTCATGGGGCCAGTTTTTAACCACTGCGAAATAGCGAAAATAGATGGTCTCCTGCGAGCAATTGTCGAGCAGGTCCTTTACCAGGGACTCGTCTTCGGGCTTCATGGGGCGGATGAGCACAGGAGTGCCGTCTTCGAGCATCCATTCGCTTTCATACTGGTTCGGATACGGGCTGATTATCAGGTGGCGCGGCGCAACTATATCGGAGGCTTCGACCACGATGCGGGCGTCAATGGCCACGGGGCGGCCGTCACTGATTACAACGGGGTTGAGATCCAACTCCACTATTTCAGGAAAATCGCTGACCAGTTGGGAAACTCGAACGAGAAATTCAGCCGTAAGGTCCACGTCGGCCGCCGGAATATTTCGGTAGCCCTGCAGGAGGCGATAGACGCGGGTCCTTTCCATCAGGCGGCGGGCAAGGAGCAGATTGAGGGGAGGCAGGGTCACGGCCGAATCCTTGAACACTTCGGTCAAGACGCCGCCCATACCGAAAAGAAGCAGGGGACCAAACTGCGGGTCGCGCTTGCTTCCAACTATCAGTTCGATTTCGGATTTTTTGACCTGGCTTTGCACCGTGACGCCGGTGATCCGGGCCTCCGGCTTTATGCCGGCCGCCCGGGAGGTGATTTCGTCAAAAGCCGCGGCCACCTCGCGCTCGCTGGTGAGGTTTAGCCGGACGCCGTCCACATCCGACTTATGGGTGATATCGGGGGAAAATATCTTGACCACGACCGGAAAGCCCATGTTTTTAGCGGCTTCCGCCGCGGCCCGGGAACTGGAGGCGGCCACGGTGCGGTTTACCGGGATCCCGTAGGCCGACAAAATGGCCTTTGACTCCACCTCGGTCAGAATTCTTTGTCCGCGCCTGATGCACTCGGTTATGAAAGTGCGGGCCTGTCTGATATTCACCTGGATTTCGTGGGGAAAGCTCGGCGGGGTCTCCTGCAGAAGCTCGAGATTGCGAGTGTAGGAGTACATGTGCATAAAAGTGTCCACCGCCTGCTCGGGGGTAGCGAAGGTGGGAATTCCGGCCTCATTGAGCACCCGTATGCCGGCTTCGACGTCCCGGGCCCCCATCCAAACGGCCATGAAGGGCTTGGAGCGGTTCTTGATCTCGTCTGCCAGCGCCCTGGCCACCCCGGTGGGATCGGTCATGGCCTGGGGGGTAAGAATGGCGATCAGGCCGGAGAGTTCGCGGGCCGCAAGGCAGATGCGCACAGTTTGCACATAGCGCTCCGGGGGGGCGTCCCCCAAAATGTCGATGGGGTTTCCCCTGCTCCAGAAGTGGGGAAGGAATTCATCGAGCTTTTGGAAGGTTTCGGGCCCAAGCTGCGCCGGTTCGTAGCCCCAGTTGCTAAGAGCGTCCACCGCCATTACTCCGGGGCCGCCGGCGTTTGTTATGAAGGCCAGGTTGGCGCCGGTCGGCCGCTGCATCTTTCCCAGGGCCTGGGCGCAACTGAAGAGCTGGCTGATGGTGTCCACGCGGATGATTCCCGCGCGGCGAAAGGCGGCGTTGTAGGCGTCATCGCGACCGGCGAGCGAACCGGTGTGGGAGGCCGCGGCCTTGGCGGCAGCCTCGCTGCGCCCGGATTTGACCACAATGATCGGCTTTATGCGGGAAACCGAGCGCGCCGCGCTCATAAACTTTCGATGCCTGGTCATATTCTCCATGTATATGATGATGCTTCGGGCGTTTCGGTCATTTCCCAGGTAGTCGATCATGTCGGCAAAGTCCAGATCGGCCATGGAGCCCACGCTCACAAAATGGGAAAAGCCCAGCTTTTCGGTGGCCGCCCGGTCCAGGATGGCGGTGCAAATGGCCCCGCTCTGGGAAAGAAGCGCCAGGCTTCCCGGCTCGGCGGAATGGGCGGCGAAGCTGGCGTTAAGGTTATTGACCGGCGAGAGAATCCCCATGCAATTGGGGCCGAGGTAACGTATTCCGCCGCGCTTTGCCTCGGCCGCGATCTGGGCCTCTATTCGCGTCCCTTCCTCCCCCACTTCTTTTCCTCCGGCCGAAAGGATGATGGCCCCTTTCACCTTCGCCTGCCCGCACTCCTTCATGACCGCCGGGACCTCCTGGATGGGCACGGCGATGATGGCCAGATCGATTGGCGAGCCGACCGCGGAAACCGATGGATAGGCTTTGTGGCCCAGTATCTCGTCGTGTTTGGGATTGATGGGATAGAGCGGCCCGGTAAAGCCGTCCTTTGTCAAATTATGGAGGAGCGTGAAGCCAATGGAGCCTTCCCTGGGACTCGCCCCGACGACCGCAATGGCCCCTGGTTTGAAAAAATAGTCGAGGACCGGTTTCTGAAGCATGATTTTTGTCTCCGGTAGAAGGCAAGCGGGCAGGATTAACCACAACGGCCAAAGCGTCGATTCCTACGGCCAATGGGGTCGAGGGGTATCCGGCTCTGCGCTCAATCGGCAAGCGGCTGTGACACAGACAGCGACGGCAGCGGATGCGGCAGGGTGAACGGGATTTATGGCACCTGCTTGATGTTGGGCTGCGCTGCGCTTAGCCCAACCTACAAGATTAGCCCAACATGCCTTTTGCCCACCCTGCATGTAGGCCGGCCGCAGCGAAACCATAACCGCGACCGACCCTGTTACGACCCGGCCTGACGGGGTGTTCGATCAATCAAAGTAGCTGCACGGAACACAGACCCCGTCCTTGTCCAGGCATTGATCACATTCACTCTGCCGGCAGGTCGCACACTCCGTCGACGAGCCGCTCTCGCTATCCTGTTCACTGCACTTTGAGCAATTAAACATTCTCCATACCCCCATTGTCATGAATTACCCTTTATAATAAAGGTAATGAGTCACGCACGCCATGCAATGCAATGCGATTCAATTTCACCATTCATTCATACGGCAACGCTTGCCTTCGATAACGAAGGCAAAATCCTGCTTCCCTCTTTACTCCAACAGGAATGAAAACGTGCGGAAACGAAGGCAGGACGAGCCGATCCGAGCTGGCGCTTCTACTTGGCTTTTTGAGTAAATACTCCGTCCCAATCCCGGGGAGGCGGCTCAGTCCTGTAGAGGCGGCACCTTTGCAGATAGGTTTTAGACGGCGGGTCGAGCGAAGCAATCGACTCGAACAGCAACTCCGCACGGTCCCACAGCCCATTCTTATACGCTGACAAAGCTTCCGAAAAAACATCGAGAAAGGCCAGCTCCATTTCTCCACGTCTGCTTATCAGCTCATAAATCTTCACGGGGGCCTGACGACCTTTCACCCGTATCAGGTCTATTTCACGCGTCAAGAATGCCGGGCCGGCGAGACGATGGGTATCTTCGCTGATCAGGATAGCGGTACCGTAGAATTTGTTTGCTCCTTCCAGGCGGGAAGCCAGATTCACCGTATCGCCCAGCACCGTATAATTAAAACGTTCCCGCGAACCCACGTTGCCTGCCACCACCGGCCCGGAGTGAATTCCCATGCGGGCTTGAAGAAGGGGCAATTTATTCAGGCGCCAGGTTTCCCATAAGCCGACGATGGCTTGTTTCATCTTCAGAGCCGCCTCGCACGCATATAGAGCATGGTTTTCCATCGGGATGGGCGCACCCCAAAATGCCATGATGGCGTCGCCTATGAATTTGTCGAGCCCTCCTCGATATTCCAGAATGATGTCTGTCATAGGAGTGAAATATTGATTGAGAAATGCGATAAGGTCCTGCGGGGGGATGCGTTCGGAAAGGCTGGTGAAATTGGCGAGATCGGAAAAGAAGACCGTCGCCTGGATTTCCCGACCACCCAGTTCCAGAGATTTCGGGTTCTTAACTATGGATTCGACCACCGCAGGAGAGACGTATCGGTTGAATGCGCCGCGCAGCCATCTTTTCTGCCGCGTTTCCGCCAGATATTGCAATAACACATTGCCGGTGTAAAGTGAGGCACTGCCTAAAACAAACATTACCGGAGGCGCCCAGAAATCCAAAGCGCTAAAAAGCCAATAGGAAAGAGCCAGAAGCCCGAGGCTCGCTGCACCCAGGGCGCCCAGCCCGCTTAACGGAGAGAGGGCGGCGAGCAGCAGGGAAAAAAGCAAAAGATAACCCAGGCAGGTGATGAGCTTCACCCCTGCGGGAATTTCCGTGATCCATTGACCGGTAAAAAGATTGTGTGTGATGTTTGCAAGTATCTCGACTCCGCTGGTGTTAACCCCGGTGCTGTGAAAAAAAGGTGTGGGGAAAAGATCGGTCTGGCCGAGTGGTTCGGGAGAGGCCTGGACCAAACGGCCAATCAGTACGATGCGGCCTCGGATGCGCGCGTCCGGCACAGGGTGTTCGTCATCGAGTATCTGATAGTAGGAAAGCGTGTCGATGCTCCGGGCAGGTCCCACGAACTTTATCAGGCCGGAATAATCGGGTGGCAAATCGAGCTTTCCCGCGGCACTGACGGCGCAGGCGGGCAGGGTAGGCACCCCCATGAGCCGCACATGAAAATGCCTCACCACCCCATCGCCGTCCGGCCTGACCATGGTAAGTCCCGTTGCCCTGGCCCACTTCGCAAAGAGGTCGAGCGGCCGTATCCTTATAGCCCGCGAGAAAAGCCTCTCGTTTGTATAGTCACTTGTCTGGGCAAGGATCACATTGCCCGCCCGCTTGATTGACGAGGCGAAAGCCGAGTCGTTTTCCTGGTCTGTGGGTTCGGCAAAGATGACATCGAACAGGATCAATCGAGCCCCGGCCGCGGAGAGCCGGTCGATCAGCCGGGCATGGAGGCTTCGGGGCCACGGCCATGAAAGGCGCAGTTCCTGAAAAGAGGGTTCATCGATGGCGACAATCAACAGCTCAGGGGGGGCCGGCCGGGTGCCCCGTAGAGCGAAAAACCGGTCAATGACCTGGTTTTCTAATTCCCTGATCAGCGGGAAAGACGCGAGCGCTAGAACCAGGAGCAGGCTCAGCACCCAAAGACCCCCAACCCGGTATCGCATTTCTTGAAAAGAGTCGATGTTCATGTGAACATGGCTTTCCCTTAAACCAGATCGGGCTTGGCTCCGCTAAAGTTCGCGCCCCTTGCCAACCCATGAAATCAAAAAAATAGATAAAGGCACTCGTTCGAGCTTAGAAGAAAAAGGCCGCGGTGGCCATCACAGAACGCTGGGGATAAAATTTCCACAGTTCAACCGGTTCGGTTTGATAATAAAAATGCTGATTGAATACGTTTGTAAATGAAAGTGTTGCAAGTCCGCGCTTGCCCTCAAAATACCTGCCGAAGACCACATTGACCAGGTTGAAAGGATTGCCCAGCGCTGCCTGTTCGGGCGCCAGGCTCTTGTCGCTCAAACCGTTGAGGTTCTGGTAAACAACGGTATCCGTTATGGAACAGAACCAGCCGTCGGGACGTGTGTACGAGAGCGCCGCTCCCCCGTCGATCTCGCTGAAATCGCCTTTGACCAGTATAGTGTCGGCCGGGGAATCCAGCGATACAATTTTTCCGGAAACCCCGGCCGACAGGCCAAGGCATGAGCCCAGGATGCGCTCGACGACATACGAGCCTCCGACCCGATCGACCCTCGAATCGAAAATGTTGGACAGGACATCGTATTGGGGATTGTCGATACGATCGGCCACGACACGCAGCACGGAAAACGTCTTTTGATTCCACTGCGACTCCCACCCGATGCCCAACTCCTTAACCTTTGAACCGTCATCGGCATTGAGTTGCGATGGAAATCCCGCTACTTCCGAAGGGGCTATGCTGCTGTTTAAAAGAGAATGCCCGTCCAGATAGCTTTGGAAGGCAAAACGCAAAGTGTTGGATTTGTCGATTTGATAATCGAGGCCGAACAGGCCGTTGAATGTGTCCGCGGATATGGAGCGGGCAAAATCAAAACGGGAACTCGAGGCGAAGTCCCCGGATATGCCCAGTTCCACCAGGAGATTCGAACAGAGGCGCCAGTAGTCGCGCGCATAGATGGAGGTGGAACGATCGGGAGGATTGTAGAGGTTGTCGATGGGCTTAGGGTAAGGGTACGGGCCGTACCAGTAAGGAGGGAAAAAGAAGTAAAAGTTCCCCATTTCATGATAGTGGTAATCCAGATAGCCGGTAAAATAATCGAAACCGGCTATTAATGTGTGGTCGCCCATCTTTAGTTGCTGCTGAAGCTGGACATTGTCGAAATTCTGGATCGTTCGCCGGAAATAACTGTAAATGTCAAGAGACTGGTACTGACTGGAATACTGGTGAATATTATAATCCGTTGCAAGCCTGTGGTAATTGCCCCAGTCGAAGTACCCGATGAAAGCGGCCTCCGGGGAAAACCGGTGAACATATCCGCCCTCGGCCGAATTGTTTTCGGCCGTCAGCCGTGAGTTCGGATCGTTCACATAGGAGAAATCATCCGGGTTGCCTGTATCCCCCCACCGATATTTGCTGTAGGTATATGCCGAGTAAAAGGAATCCTTGATTGTAGGTTCGAATTTTCCCTGCGCCAGTCCAAAAAAGGACTCCGTGTCGTCATTGTGTTTCCTGTAGCCCGGATCGTACTGGTATGATCCATAAAGCTCGGCCGCAAATCCCGGCGTGCCGCCCAGAATACCGACAGAGTCGTTCAGGGACGCCGCATTTTTGTCCGTCCAGGCGCCGACTCCGGTTTGAGCCAGGATTCTCGAATACGGCATTTCAAACATTTGTGTGTAGTCGACATAGTTGCCGAAAGGCGTTTGGGTGAAGGTATTTTCATTTGCCGGAGCAAGCAGAAAATATTGCAGAAGTTCGGAACCGGAGGCGCCGACATTCTCGCGCGTGGCGGCGTAGGCGGAGCTTAAGAAAAGGTGTGCCGAGGGGTTCAGCGGGTCGTCTTTTAACGCTGTAAGAGCTTTACTGAATGCCCAGTTGGACAGTCCAAGCTGGTTGTAGGAAGTCGCCAGGTTGACGTTCCTGACGGCCAGGTCCCGGTCAAGCATAAGCCTGGAACGGAAGACCGCGGTGTTGTCATTTAATTCTATCGACTTGTTGATTTCCTCTATCGCTTCCCCGGGACGGTACAGGTCGGTGAGAGCGATTCCCTTGTAGAGATAAGGGGTCGGGTCGTTGGGGTCCAGGGTCTTGGCGTAATCGTAGACTTCGAGCGCCTTGTCGAAGGATCTGGTCTGATAGAGCGCCTTTCCAAGGCTGCTCTCGTAAAGCGACACCCTGGGTTCGAGCAGCGTTGCCGTAAGCATCTCCCTGAGCCCCAGGGCAAAATTTCGGTGCGTGAAGGCTATATTGGCAAGACCGATGTGAGGCTCTCCGAAAGCAGGGTTGTACCTCACAGCCTTTTCGAACAGTTCGCCGGCCTTGCTGTAATCCCTGTAGCCCAGGCGAATAAAACCAGCCAGGCTCAAGACCTCACTGTCGTTTTTTGAAATTTCGAGCGCCTCGCCGATAATCTTCCATGCCCTGTCCAGGTAATCGGCCCCCAGCCATGTTCTGGCGAGGTAGACGTAAGCTTCTACAAATCGAGGATCGGCAGCAATGGATTCTTGCAGAAGTCTTCTGGCTCCAGGCAAATCAAAATAGGATATTTTGACCAAAGCAGCGGTCATTTTCGCCATCGGAGACCGGCTGTTTGCCTGCAGCGCGATGGCGGCCTCGCGCGACGCCTGCTCCTTGCTGTTTTGGATGAGGTACATCTGGGCGAGCAGTGAGTGTGCCATGGCCGAATCCCGCCCGCTGATACGATGATCGGCAAGAAATGCCTTGGCTTCATCTATTTTTCCGACGAGCATGGCAAAATAACCTGACATGACCAGGGTGAGGGAAGAAGATTCGCCCTTTCTCACCTCCGCGGTCATGAGTTTGTAGGCGCCCACCAGGTCGCCCAGGCGATAGGTTGCCAGCGCCAGCCCTGATATCCTCAGCGCGGGAGAGGCACCCCGCTTTGCGGCTCTTTCGAAATAACCAGCCGCTTTTTGTGCGTCCTGCCTCTGAAGAGATATCCAGCCGAGAATGCAAAGCGCATCCGCGTTTTCCGGATTTCGCGCCAGTTCTTCATCAGCATCTCGCTCGCCGCGGTACAGGTCTCCAGCATCATAAGCAGTTTCGGCATTGCGGATAATGCCGGATTCGGCCTTTCCACCAGACTGTGCGGCCAGAGGAATGTCGCGAAAGCTAAAGATCCCCGGATAATAGAGCGACCACTGGACGGCGTCTTTAGGCTGCAGGATCACTCTTTTGACCGGGGCCTTGCCGACCTCGGCAAAGCCTTCTTCTCCGGGATTGAGGTCTATATGCCCTTGAGGATTGGCAAGTGAGAGTTTGCCATCCACAAGAACGAGGTCGGTCGCCCCGTCCGGAGTGACTCTGAGATTGAATTCAGTACCTCGAATCGCCACGGTTACCGCGGGGGTCTCGACTTCGAAGCGGGCATTCTCGTTTTTGTGCCGCAACCAGATTTCACCCGCCGGCACATCATATTGGCTGGCGCCGGTCTGTTCCAGCGTTACGGGAACGACACCCCCGATTCGCAGTGAAGGTCTGACGCTCTTAAGGACAACCACCGTATTCTCGTTCAATTTTAGCTGTGTCTCGTCGATACACAGGATGGAAACGCGGGAATCCCGGCCGGTTTTCACCGAATCGCCGGCAAAAAGGTCCCTGCCGTTTTGAGCTTGCTCCCAGGAGACTTTCTGAAATGGAAGAACGACGACCGAACCCCGGGGATCAATCAAACGGGCCACAGGGATACCGGACGCATGTGTCAAACCTGGCAGGCAGCACAGGGACACCGTAAGAAAGAGCAGCAGGAGGACAGCTTTCTTTATCGATACCAGTCGTCGCGATCGTAAAGGAGATTTGGAAGGAACCTTACGGGCCTTATTTGCGAACTGGAGAATGACTCGAGAAAAAACAGACTGCCCCAAACCGGCTGAATCCTCGAAAGCAGCCATAAGCGCCCCCCAAACAGAAGATAGGACTGTGCATCTTCCCGTGAACCAGATCAGGCTTGGCTCAGCTAAAGTTCGCCCCCCCTGCCAACTCAAATCCCTCACCCTGACATCTCAATAGGTGAAAAAATGGAACCGGCGTTCGTTCCGGCACGGGAAGACGTTTTTATCGAAAATATTTTCGATAAAAACTGTCTAGCCCGGCCTCGCCGCGACGCGGATAAATCTAATATCTTATCTTCAACAATATCGCCTTCAAGCCATGCAGGCGCACTTGAATCAGAAGTTGAAGACCTTGGCCTCGGCGGCCATATCGATCAGGTGCGGCCCCCCATCCAACGCCATGTTGGTGAAAAACTTGGCCTCATCGAGCCCCCGGTTTTTGGCGCACGGCGTACAGATTCCGATCTCCACCTCATGCTCCACCAGATAAGGGATATGGTCGTTGGGACAGTCTCCGGTGGTGGTCTTTACGGACAAATCCCGTGTCTTGTCCGCCCACATGACGCCGCCATCTATAAAGAAGAGATTTACCGTATGGCCCTTGGAATGGGCGATTTTTGCAAATTGAAAACATCTGGTCGCAGCCTCGTTATCGTCTTTGCTCAAAACGAACAGGAAATTGGGCATACTATTCCTCCTTCTTGGTTTGTATTACCGCATGAGTTCCTTGCAACCTGTCGGGCAGGCATTCCCTCTGCCCGCCGGCAGGTTGAATGAGTCGTTTTTCCCTCCCCTTTGTGCAGACTCTCGGCGCACTATTATGGGCGGGACGGGGAGGTTTTCAAGAAAAATAAAGCGCGCGAGCGCGCGAGGCGAAGGAGGACATGAGCCCCCCGCAACTCCTCGCCGCTTCACGGCTCTGTTTGGCGTTTTGGCGGGGGCCTTCGGGCAGACGCCGAAAACGCCGAGCGCTCGGCAACACAGGTGCGGCGAGTACTCAAACCGGAAGATTGCATCCAGAATGGAAAAGTTATCCGCCTTGAATCCGCAGCCGATATGCGGTACGCTGCAGGATTATATATCAGTTCACACGCCCTTAGCGCACAGGAATAGATACAGGTTCTGAATTGAGAGGCTCCTTGGCTGGTCGAAATATCCCGCGGGAAAGTGAAATGAGCAACAAACAGCGCAATCTTCACACAACGGTAACTAAATTATCCGGACAGGACATGCCGGTATTCACGGCTACAGTCCAACAAATTGCCGATATGTCCATAAATGAAGAGTCATGTATAAGCGATTTAACGTTGGGGGTACTTAAGGACCCTTCCCTTACCGCTAAAGTGCTCTCCTTCGCAAATAGTTCCGAATACGGCCGAGGCGCCAGGATCAATACTGTCAGCCGGGCGGTTATTAAGCTTGGATTCAATGCGGTTAAGAATATTACTCTTTCGGCCTCTTTAATTGAGACTGTACTGAGGGGCCAGAAACGAGAAAGGGTACTTTCAGAGATTGCCCGATCGCTTCATGCGGCGACTCAGGCGAAGAAGATGAGTACCATGGTCAAAAATACTTCCAGTGAGGAGACATTCATTGGAAGCCTTCTGCAGAGATTAGGTCATATTGCTTTTTGGAGCTTTGGCGGGGAACAGGCCAATAAACTTGAGCGAGCAATGATTGAACGTCCCGGTACTCAGGAAGACGTCCTGGAACGTGAAGTATTGGGATTTAGTCTCAACGAACTAACTATTGAACTCGCCAGAAAATGGGGTCTTGAGGCTAGTCTAGGCGATGCATTGAAGAGTACAGTTGACAACCAAACGGTCAGGTGCATCAGGTTAGGGCACGCTATAGCCAAGGAAATAGCTGAAAGAGGCCTCGAAGGTGAAAAATTCATTTTGCTGACTCGCGCTACTAGTAACTTTTTAAGGACGGATGAAGATGAAACAAGATCATTTATTATTGAAAACATGGCGGAGACTGCCGAGATAGCTAAAAACTTCGGAATTATGGCGCTGTCAAAATATATTACTTCTAATGGTGAGCGACAGCCATTTGACATGGAATTGCCACCTCACATCAATGAAGCTGACGATATACTTCAGATTGAAGTTCTTGGTGAACTCATGTCGATGTATCGGGAAAATCGTTTAAATCTCAACAATTTTCTGATAATTCTGGTAGAGGGTGTATCAAGAGGATTGGGAATGGACAGGGTGATTCTTGGCGTAGTAGATAAGCAACGTTCATTACTGACCGGTAGATATGGAGTTGGAATTACTTCGGTGGACACCGAACGGTTTATCTTTCAACTCGATCCCCGGGAGCCTACTTCCATAAGCGAGGCGGTAAAAAACAAGTCGGTTGAATGGGTAGGTTATCCTGGCAGGTACGACAAATATTTTTCCGATGAAGTAAGATGGAGAGCGAAATCGGAAGAATTCTTCATAGGCACGATTCAAGTACGTGGACGAATTATCGCCGCCATCTATTCAGATCGTTCCACCAGCATTCGAAAACTCACCGAAGAAAGCTTTATGGATTTCAGGTACTTCATTAAAACCGCCAATGCTATCCTCGCCTCCAATTTCCAAAACTAAAACGCGGCTCGAACTGCGAGCAGGCTGTCTTCCACTCACTCCGATTCCCATCAGCCCGTTTGCGGCTTCCTCTCCATGGCCCACTTGAGAAGCGGAGGGGTGATCACCACCGTCAGCACCACCACCATGATGATGACCGAATAGAGAGCACTGCTTAGCACTCCCAGCGATTTTCCCATGCTGGCGACAATGAGGGGGACCTCCACTCGTGGAAGCATGCCGATGCCCACGATCAGCCGGTCCGCCTTCCCCCGAACTCCCAGCGGGGAGGCGAGCTTGCCCGCGGAAGCCGCAGCCGTAAGCAGCAGCCCGATGAGCAGCACTTTCAGGTTTGCAAAGGTTGAAAGATCAACCTGCAAACCGATCAGGACGAAAAATATCGGGGCGAGAATTCCTTCCAGAGAGGCCAGGATGGATTCGACGGTCTGGTGCGGGTGGGTCCCCGCCCCAAGGCCGGAAAAAGACTCCTCCTTTATGATCACCCCCGCGGCAAACGCCCCGATGATGGCCGCAAGGCCTATCCTGCCCGCGAGCCACGCCAGGAACATGAGGAGCACGAAGGGAAAAAGGAGTTTTATGTTTCCCAGGTCGATCTTGGCCAGGAATCGGACCGTCACATTGACGAACCGGGTACCGAAAATTACCACCGTTCCAAGGAACAGGCCTGTTTTCAAAAGGATCCGGAGAAGGTCCCCGGGGTTGACAGCGCCGTGCAGGGCCACTCCCGTGACCACGGCCAGCGCGATCAGCCCCAGGACATCATCCACAATGGCGGCGCCGAGCACTATGTGGGCTTCTTTTATCCGAATCCTCTTGAGGTCCTTAAAGATCCGGGCAGTAATCCCAACGGAGGAGGCGCACAGGGCCGCACCGGCAAAGAGCGGGGGCATGATTCCCGCCGATCCGGGCAGGAGGAAAAATATTGTAATGTAGGAAAGGACAAAAGTCACGGTGACGCCCGATACGGCCACCATAGCCGCGCTGCCCCCGATGGCCCTCAACTCCTTGAGGCTTACCTCCAACCCGACCATGAACAGCAGCAAAACGACGCCGAAACCGGCGAAAAGCTGCACGGACCTGGCCAAGGAAAGATAGGAGGGAAAATCCCGGCTGAGGAGCACGGTCTCCACTTTTTGGGCATCGCCTGCGGGCAGGTCGGCGGCGAGCAAAGTGGAGCGGACCGCGTCCCGCCAGCTCCCGCCCTCCGTGAGGGCGCTGTGAGCGGCCTGCTGAACCAGTTCCGAGTGCCGGATGATGATGACCGCAGGGCTGCCGAGCTGGTAGAGCAGAGCCCCCACAATGATCCCGGCGGCCAGTTCGCCCAGGACCGGCGCCTGTTTGAGCCTGATCGCCCCGAAGCGTCCCAGGGCCGCACAGCTGACCAGCAGCGCCAGGAAACCATAAACGCCTGCCGAGGGCTCGTCGACGGGGGTGGAACCGCTCTCGGCAGGCGGGGGCGCAACCGATTTGGCGGCGATGGCAGCACTCGTGCCCGCAAAGGCCACGCACCCTTTTGCCGGAATACCGGAGCAGCAAATCGCGGCAAAACAGCACAAAAAGAGCCAAACGCTCATCCAGGAATTGGCGGTCAAGCTTTTCATCAGCGCAGCCCATCACGCCGCAAAACTCCAGGAGAGCCGGCGACCATGACCTTTTCAGATTTCGATTGAAAGAATGCGGTAGGAGCGGTCTCCGGAGGGAGTGTAGACCAGTACTTCCTCGCCCTCGTCATGTCCCATCAGGCCCCTGCCCACAGGGGAATCCACCGACAGCCTGCCGTCGGATATGTCGGATTCCCACGGCCCCACCAGCTGGAAGCGGTTCACGTCGCCGGAGTGAAGATTTTGGACGGTTATCACGGTCCCGAAGCCCGCCTGTTTGGAAAAAAACTTTCTTCCGACGAATATCTCGCAGGCCGCCAGTTTTTCTTCCAGATCGTTTATCTTTTTCTGAAGGGAGGCGTGGCGTTCCCGGGCCAGAAGGTATTGTTGATTCTCAATCTTTACGCCATAGCCCCTGGCTTCGCGCAACTCGTCGAGCACCTCGGGGCGCACCACCCTTCTCAGGCGGGAAAGCTCTCTGAGCAGCCTGCGATGACCGTTTCGGGTAATGGGGACCTGGGGCTTCATTGCAACCCAACTCACGAAAAAAAATTATCCGGGATTTCTCCTCTTTCCATTCTGGCGCGAAAAAGGGACAGGCCAATGACCGTTTTCCCATCGCGAATCCTGCCCGACATAATCATATCATGGACATCGGAGAGTTTTACAATTTCGGCTGCGGAGATCTCGTCGCTATCCTCCCGGTCGGAAGCGGCATAAAGACCCGAAGCGACAAAAATTCTAATGACCTCGTTAGCATATCCTATTGCCGGGTAGTAGCTGAAGACCTCGATCAACCGGGTGGCCCTTCGGCCGGTTTCTTCCATAAGCTCCCGGTCGGCGCACACCTCGGCCGTTTCTCCCGGATCCACCTTGCCCGCCGGTATTTCCAGGGTCTCGCACCCGATGGCATATCGCCATTGCCGCACCATGAGGATATGGTCCCTGTCCGGAAACGCCAGGATGGCGGCGGCCTCCGGATGGTCAATCCTAATTCGCTCCGTTACCCTGCCGCTTTGGAGCCTCACTGCGTCCAGGCTGGCGCTGAAATGTCTTGCCTTTAAAATGCCAAGAGTCCTGATCGTCTCTTCCATATAGAACGTAAGTCCTCGTTTTTATAGGTGCGAGAGGTGTCCCCAGAGGTCATCGACCTGGCGCAGGGTGATGTCGAGTTCTCCGCTGTTTTCAATTATGTAATCGGACCGGTCCTTTTTGAAATCGATCGGAAGCTGTATGGCCAGCGTCAGTTCGGCCTCGGATGGTGACAGCCCGTCCCTGCGCATGAGTCTATGGAGCTGGACTTCGCGGGTGCAGTAAGCCAGAATTATAATATCGTAATTCGCCTCGAGCCCGCCCTCGAAGAGCAGCGGAACATCGAACACCATCACCGCCCCGGGATTCAGCTCTTTTTGCCTTTTCCATTCGTCCCGTATGGCAGCGGCTATGTACGGATGGATAATGGCGTTGACCCCGGCTCGCAGGGCGGGATCCCTTACGATTTGCCGGCGCAGACATTTTCTATTCAGCGTGCCGTCGGGGTAAAAATAGACCGCACCGAGCAGTTCCCTCAAGGAGGCATAGGGCACCGTCCCCGGTTCCGCCGCCCGGCGCGCATATTCGTCGGCATCCAGGATTATGGCGCCGAGTTGCCTCAACCTGTTGGCCACCGTGGTTTTCCCGGTGGCGATGCCGCCCGTGAGAGCGATTTTCTTAGCGGTGATCTCGCGAGCCGCCAATTTCAAAAATCACTGTCGCCCAACGGCCTGCCAAAGGTATACCAGGCAGGTTTCTGCAAAAGCTCACGATTTACCCTCTGGCAGGAAAGGGGCGAAGTTATCCATGGGGCGGCAAGCCCGGCCCCTATGGCCCCCACGGCCATTGACGCGAGTCCCAGCGGTCTGAGGATAACCGCGTCCACAATGATGAATTCGCCGGGCGGATTGGCGGAAAACCTTCCGGACATGTTGGGATCGGGCGGCAAGGTCTCTTGAGCAAGGGCTGGCAATGCGACGGCTATCGCCAGAAATATGGCGGCCAAAAACATCATGGTCTTTTTCATACCGGTCTCCTTTTGAGCAGAATAGCCATAGGTGCTGTTGTGGAACTTTAAGCCTGTAAAAACGGCGCCGAGCCGGGTATTGAGCACATTTCGTGCCAGTTGACCGCTCAAAGGACGGCGCCCCACCCCAAAATGAAACCGGAAAAGCGGGCGGCAGCATTCATTCTACGACCGTGGAACCAGGAAAGCAAGCCTCTCCGCACCGGGGCGCGGGGTAAATTTGTTCTCACGCTAAAAACAGGAAAATCCACCACAAAGGCACAGCGAGTTCTTTTTTTCGACCGGCCGGGAGACGACGGCCGGTCAAAATGGCAGGCCTTCGGCGGATAGGCGGCAGGGGGCATCGGACCGGATTGAGTCTTAACCTGGCGCGCTCACAATAAATTTCCGATGGAACAGAATGCCCCCGGCACCGGGGGCGGGAGTATTCTGTTCCGACCTCATTCCTTTGTTTTTTGTTCTGTCGATATGTCTTCTCCGCCTCCGCGGTGGATTTGCCGCGGCGCCGGGGGCCCAGGCAATTGCCTGAAATTCGTCTCGAACCGCAAAGGGCCAAACAGAGCGAGCGCTAGTCCAGCTCAGCAAACAGAAAAAACCTTACCAGTTGCGGGTCCGGTGGATTTTGCCATGAAAACGGACGCATTTCAGAATCATAGTCGCGCAAAATGGGGTCAAAATAGGCCCTGGCAAGTGATTTATTCTTTTCGCCGCTCATGGACCGTTCGATCCAGTCCGTCACCGCCGCGCCGATCGGACCGGGTTGCACCAAAGGGAATATCTCAGGCCAGGAAGCCGGCGGCAGAGGATGGGGACTCCATTTACCGCCTGCCACCAGGTTGGCCGCGGCGGTCATGACAAGCATCCCGAGCGTTACGTCTTCCCGCTGCGTTTGGCGCTCCAGCCCGACCTGCCGGTCGGGCTGGTCCGTACCTTCGCTCAGCAGCCGGTAGACTTCCCCCACTGCGATGATAATGTCAACGAAATGACCGGCCCTGCCAAGATCCGAAGGGATCCTGAAATAATCGTAGGAGGAAGCGCTTCCTTCCTGGCCGCTCCTGGAGATTTTCGGAGTAGAAGCCAAAAGCTCCTCGGCGGCATCGAACCACTCGCCGTCGAGGCGCTTTATGCCCCCCGGAAAATGTTTCAGCCAGCCGCTTTGCACCGCTGTCCGAAGCCTTCCCCTGACCCTGGCGACATCAGCCTGGGCGAGCCGGAAAAGATGCTCCAGGAAATTGTCGCGGACAATTTGGGCAGCCTTCTCGCGGCTTGCCCCGGAACGAAGTTCCAGCCCCAAATTAATGTAGGCGAGCGTTTTGTCCACCGCCCGCCGGAGCGCCCGTGCATCATCGGGGGAAAGCTGATCGGCAATGATGACCTTATTTGCCAGGGCCGCGGTCTCGGCCTGGAGGGTCTCGATAAGACCGGGGTCCTCCAGGGTGCGGAGCGTTTTTGCGAAAAGGTCTTGGGCAGGCAACAGGGCAAGGGCGAAGGCGGGGGCCGGGCGCTCCGCGTCTGCCTGCGCAAACAGGGCCTTTTGTGAAAATTCTTTCGGGCCGATCGTTTTGTAGATTTCCATGGCGTCGTAGAAATCGGGAATACCGTTATCCTCCAGCCTGGCGCGATGAAAACGAAAGGCGATTTCCTCCAACTCCGGGCTCGGGGCGTAGAGCACGCTGTTCAAGAGTTCTTTGAAAAAAGTGTAGTTTGTTTCGAAGATAACGGTGAGCAGTTGAACGATCAGGTCGTCGAACTGGGGATACCGGGATTCCCAGAAGTAGTGGTTGTCCAGCGTTCTTGGCGGCAGGCTTTCAACCGCTTCGAGCAGGTCGATGTCCTCGGGCGCCGTATCCAGCGAAATCCATTGTTTGAAAAGAGACACCAACAACTCGAAGTCGACGTTGAAAAGCCATTCTAAAAGCACTGCGCCGCCCGCTCCGGCTAGCCGCTCGATCCAGTCGAGGGCCTTGGCGGGCTCCAAGGTGTCCCTGCGCCACCATTCGATGTCGAAAAGATGATTTACCTGCTCGAGGCTGGCCAGGGCAAGAAGCGACAGAGAATCGTCCGGGCCGATCTCCTGGATGGTGTGGAAAAAATCGTTCGGGTCCAGCGCCGCCACCACTTCCTGCGCGTCGGACCTCTCCAAGATCAGCTCCAGCCGCTGCCTGGAGGGATGACTCATCAGGTCCCGCGCAAACTGTGCGGGCCCTGATCTCCTGAGTCGCCTTTCATCGAGCTTCACTACGTCTGCGGGCATTCGTCACTCCTTGCGATGCGTTCAGCTACATATACCGAGTATTGTAGTCTAAACTCATATGCGCGAGACGGCAAGCGGCGGCGTGCCGCCGCGGCCGGGATTGCCTTGCCCGAACCACGAACTTTCGTGGGTTCTGGGGGGCGATGCTGGACATGAGCGGCGTGCCGCCGCAGCCGGGATCGCCATGCCCGGACCACGGACTTTCGTTGGTTCTGGGGGGCGATGCGGGACATGAGGAGTTGGCGGCGTGCCGGCGGCGTGCCGCCGCGGCCGGGATTGCCTTGCCCGAACCACGGGCTTTCGTGGGTTCTGGGGGGCGATGCTGGACATGAGGAGTTGGCGGCGTACCGCCGCGACCTTGATTGCCGTGCCTTCGTGACTTTGAGGGTGTAAGGTGTGAGAAGCTGTGGCGAAAGGAAAGGGTGAACGGTGGGCTGCGCTACGCTTAGCCCGCCCTACGCAGAGCCGCAACACCTGGCGGGGCAATGTTATCCCCTGTTGACACCCCTCAGAGGTCTTCGCTCCGGCTCTCGCCGGGGTGGCCCGGACGTGTCCGGGGCGCGAAGCGCCAAGAGGGGGCGCCCCTCCTTTCCCGGACCACGGACTTTCGTTGGTTCAAGGGAACGATGCGGGACATGAGCGGCGTGCCGCCGCAGCCGGGATCGCCATGCCCAAACCACGGACTTTCGTGGTTTCAAGGGAGCGATGCGGGACATGAGGAGTCGTTGACGGTCATGCCCCCAAAACCGGATCGCGCAATGTCGGCCGCAGTTCAAGCAACCTCTTTGACTTCTTCCGGACTCGCGGTTTCCGCTGAAAGGCTCTGCACCGTCCTGGCGGCGATAACGCAGAAGCTGGCGAGCAGGAAACCGAGTATGCTACCGACCGAAAGCCCCATGAGGAATGACATGGCTACCCTCCGAAAAATGAACCTCTTTAAAGATTTTTTACACAGCCGTTAACGATTGGCATGGCTGTTGTCGATCCGGAAACCGATGTGGTGAGGGCGGCAGCTTCCGGCGGGATGTAATTATAGCAAAAGTAGTGCCGAATCGCTAATCTAATGGTGAGTTACCGATTTTTAGAATAAAATTAATAAAATACGTAAAAGGCGGCGCTGATGCGCCTTTTTTCGAGGCGTCAATTTTTCAGACAGGCGGAACGGGCCCGGGAAACCGTGCTCCAAGCGCTCCGGCAGCGCGGAAGACCCCCTATGACTCAATACATCACCATAGACGGATCGATGGGAGAAGGCGGAGGGCAGGTGCTGCGCACCTCGATCGCTCTTTCCATGACGACGGGAAAATCTTGCCGCATAGTCAAAATCAGGGCGGGGCGCAAGCAACCGGGCCTCCTGCGGCAGCACCTGACCGCACTCAAAGCCGCGGCCGAGATTTGCCGAGCCGGGCTCGCAGGGGCGGATATCGGCAGCCGGCAGATCACCTTCGAGCCCGGAGAAGTGGTTTCGGGACATTACCATTTCTCGGTCGGCACGGCCGGAAGCACCACCCTGGTGCTTCAGACGATCCTGCCCGCGCTGATGACGGCGCCGGCGCCCTCCCATATCGTACTCGAAGGCGGGACCCACAACCCTTATGCGCCGCCTTTCGAATTCATCGAAAAGTCCTTTTTGCCCGTTCTAAAGAAGATGGGGCCCGAGGTGACGTGCCGGCTGGAGCGGCCGGGATTTTATCCGGCCGGTGGAGGCAGATTGACCGTGACCGTCAATCCGTCGTCACGTATTGCAAAAATCCACCTGCTGGAAAGAGGAAAAATTTGCCGGCGGGAGTGCCGGGCCGTGGTGGCCCGGCTCCCGCGATCCATCGGCGAAAGGGAGACAAAGGTTGTGTGCGAGGGTCTGGGGTGGGGGGCGGAAAACGGACGGACAGAGTTGTGGTCGGAGTCGCCAGGTCCGGGAAATATCCTCCTGGTGGAAGTGGAAAGCGAAAACGTGACAGAGGTCTTCGCCGGGTTCGGGAGCCGGGGAATCCGCGCCGAGGACGTGGCCGGGGGGACTGTAAAGCAGGTACGGCGCTACCTGGAGGCAGGAGTACCGGTCGGACATTACCTGGCCGACCAACTGCTGCTGCCCATGGCCCTGGCGGGGGGAGGGTCGTTTCGGACCCTTTCGACGTCGCTGCATACCACCACCAATATCGAGGTGATCAAACGCTTTCTCGATATTGAGATAGAATGGCGCCGGGCAGCGGAAGATGTCGTGGATATCGTCGTCGGAAGCTGATGAATTCAAGGGGCGCATGGAATTTAGGGGGAGGGGAGCGAAGGCGATGGCGGCGGGAGAAAGGCCGGGGGATCGGGTCCGGGAAATCAGATTGCGTGATCAAGGGAGATAAGGGATAATCAGGTGGGCTGTGAAGTCCTGGATGAACTTTCATGCCTCCCGTGTACGACCCGGCCGGCAATCCACTTGAGGCCGGTCGGGTGCGCAAGCGTCTTTGTGATCGGTGCTCCGGTCATGTAAAGGAGAAAAAAATGTCGCCCAAGAACGGATTTGTCGTGCTCACTCCCGAAGAGGCGGTAACCCACATTCCCAATGGGGCGACGGTTGCTTTCAGCGGGTTTGCAAATGCGGGCGCCGCGAAGGCGGTCCCCCGGCAACTGGCCGCCCATGTACAGCGGATGCGCGACAGGGGCGAGTCTTTTAAAATCCGCGTGCTTTCCGGAGCTTCCTGCGGCGTCGAAGTGGATCAATCGCTGGCGCGGGCCGGCGCAATCAGTTGGCGCGCTCCCTACCAGAGCTCGCCTTTCCTTCGAGAGCAGATAAACAGGCAGGAAGTCGAGTACGTCGACATGCACCTGTCGCACCTCGGGCAGACCGTTTCTTCGGGATTTTTTGGAAAGGTCGACCTGGCGATAGTCGAGGCCTCCGAAGTCACGCCCGACGGCAGGGTTTACCTTACGACTTCAGTCGGGGCGACGCCCACCTTCCTGCGACACGCCGAGAAAGTGATCATCGAGATCAACAGGTTTCACTCCAAGAGGCTGCGGGAGATGACCGACGTCACCATTTTGTTTCGGCAGCCGCACCGCGACCCCATCCCTATTCTCGATCCCATGACCAAGCTGGGGTCGACCTTCGCCGTCGTTGACCCGAAGAAGGTTATCGGGGTGGTGGAAAGTGACGAACCGGACCAAATCGATTCTTACGGTCCGACGGGTTCGGTTAGCCACGCGATTGCCGAGCATATCACCAGGTTCATTTTTGACGAGATACGGGCAGGTCGTATCCCGGAAGAGTTTTTGCCGCTTCAGACCGGAACGGGCCGGGTATTGAACGGGCTGATGGCCGCCCTGGGGGAAAACCCTTACATACCGCCGCTCAGGATGTTTACGCTGGTCATCCATGAGGCGCTGATAGAGCTCATCGAGCACGGCCAGGTGCTCAGCGCGAGCGGCAGCGCTCTAGCCCTTCCGCCCGAAATGCTGAAACGGGTCTACACCAACATGAATTTTTTCGTTCCCAGAATGCTGCTTCGCCCCCAGGAGGTCTCCAACAGCCCGGGCGTTATTCGCAAGCTGGGGGTGATCTCCATAAACGCGGCCATAGAAATCGATATTTACGGCAATGTGAATTTCTCCCATTTATTCGGCACAGACGTCCTGAACGGGGTGGGCGGAAGCGGAGAGTTCATCCGAAACGGCTACCTGCCCATAATCGTGTGCCCCTCCATCGCAAAAGGCGGCAGGATCTCTTCGATCGTCCCCATGACGCCGCATGTGGACAGTAACGAACATTCGGTGAAGATCGTGGCCACCGAACAGGGGCTGGCCGATCTTCGGGGGCTTGGACCCATGCAGCGCGCAAGGGCGATTATCGACAATTGCGCGCACCCCATGTACCGGGACTACCTCAATAAATACATCGAAGACTCCAGGGTTGGGCACATCCGCCATAACCTCAGGAAGTGTTACGAACTCCACAGGAACTTTATAGAATGCGGCAGCATGCTACCCGGCGTGTCGCCGCCGACAGGGTTGCCAAGCACCGACCTGTCCGCTGGCTGCGCCGGCGGCGGCGAGTCGCCGCGGACAGGTGGCCAAGCCCCGCCCTGTCCGGCTGGCTGCGCCGGCGGACAGGGCGGCCGGTAGTTGGCGACGGTTGTCGGGTTAGGTGCTTGCTCCAGTTCTTATTCTCGTTATAACCGCGTCCGAGGACACGGCGCCGGTGTACGGCTGGTACGACACAGAAAGGACATAGGCAATGGCCAAGATAGGAGTCTTTCCGGTTCTTAGTCCCGAGGAGGCGGCGGCCAAAATACCCGACGGGGCGACCGTGGCCTTTAGCGGCTTCGGGCATGCGGGGGCCGCGAAGGTGCTTCCCAAGGCTTTGGAAGTGCGGGCGCGAAGCGAGCATGAAAACGGACGTCCCTACAGATTGCGGGTAATGACGGGTGCGTCGTCCAAGAGTATTGACGAGCCCCTAGCCAGAGCCGACGCCATAAGCTGGCGCATTCCTTACCAAAGCGAGTCCGGCCTGCGAAAAATGATCAACCGGCAGGAAGTCGAATACGTCGATATGCACCTTTCGCAGGTCCCGGAAATGGTGTCGGCCGGATTTTACGGGAAAATAGATTTTGCGGTTATCGAGGCGACAGAGGTCACCACCGACGGCCGGGTATATCTGACCACCTCGATAGGGGCGTCGCCTTCCTACCTCAAACATGCGGACCGGGTGCTTATCGAATTAAACCATTATCATTCGGTGCGGTTGCGCGAAATGGCCGACATTACGATACTCTCCGCCCCGCCGCACCGCGGCGGGGTCCACCTGCACAGCCCCCTCTCCAGGATCGGCCTGCCCTATGCCGAAGTCGATCCCCGGAGGATCGTGGGCATCGTGGAAAGCGATGAGCCGGACATGATCGTCGATTTTGCGCCTCCGGACGACCGGAGCAACAAGATTGCGGAGCATGTGGTAAAGTTCCTGGTCGAAGAGATCGCCTCCGGTCACGTCCCGCCGGAATTCCTGCCTCTGCAGGCGGGGGTGGGCAACGTGGCCAACGGGGTTATGTCCGCCCTGGGCGAGAACGAAGACATCCCCCCGTTTCAGATGTATGCGGAAGTCTTCCAGGATTCCCTGGTGGAGCTGATGGAACGCGGCAAATTGCAGGGCGTGAGCACCACGGGGCTTATCCTCACTCCGGAAAACCTGCAGAGGCTCTATGAGAACATGGACTTTTTCATACCCCGGATAGTCCTGCGGCCTCAGGAAATTTCAAACCACGGGGGTGTGGTCTTTCGCCTGGGGGTAATCGCCATGAACACGGCCCTGGAAGTCGACATTTACGGCAACGTCAACTCCTCGCACGTGTTCGGAACAGACATAATGAACGGCATAGGCGGAAGCGGAGAGTTCACGCGCAATGCTTTTCTTTCCATCTATGTGTGCCCTTCCATCGCAAAGGGCGGCAAGATTTCTTCGATCGTCCCCATGACCCCCCATGTCGACAATAACGAACACGCGGTGCAGATTGTGGTGACCGAGCAGGGACTGGCGGACCTTCGGGGTTTAGGCCCCCTGCAGCGGGCCAGGGCGATAATCGAAAACTGCGCTCACCCGGCATACCGCGATTATCTTCATCGCTACCTGGAAAAATCAAGGGTCGGGCACATCCGGCATGATCTGGATTCTTGCTTTGAACTGCATATCAACTTGATGGAGCAGGGCGCCATGCTCCCGGACTTGGATTTTTCGCAGTTTTAAAGCCGTTAGACCTGAGGGCCAACCGGGAACGAAGACGGCACGGCGGCTGTGGGGGGAATGATTATTGTTATCATGTTGGATCAGATTGGGACACAGCGGCTTGGCGATAGCCAATGGGCCGGGGCCGGAAAAACAATCAAACTAAAGGTGATCCCCCAGGATGAAACCACCTGACGCGGAAGAGATCAAGGCAATCTTGCGGGAGCGGCGAGACGAACTGGCGGCCTACTATGGGGTCACGGAAATCGGCCTCTTCGGCTCATACGTTCGGGGGGATGCATCGATCCGCAGTGATATTGACATACTGGTATCATTTAACCGGCCTATAGGATTTTTCAAATTCCTGGAACTTGAAGATCGCCTGAGCCAATGGTTGGGTGTAAAAGTGGACTTGGTGACCAGGGCGGCGCTGAAGCCGCATATAGGCCGTCAAATTTTGAGCGAGGTCGCGATATTGTGAAACGCCTACGGGACTTTCCGGTGGGCAACGCTTCGCTTTTGCCCACCCTACCCCCTAGCGATGAGTTCTTGTTGGGCTGCGCTACCGCTTAGCCCAACCTACAGTTTTTAGCCCGGCGTGCGGATCTCTGAAAAGAAGTGGGAAGAACCACACCCCGCCTGACCGCTGCACTCAGGCAACGAGCGTGAACACGGCGCCAACGGCGCCGGCGCTCCGGTCGCGGGCTGCAAGCCCGCGTGCCGGATTCCGCGGGGGTGCGGGGGGCTCAGCTCCCCGCTCTTTTGCCCTTTGCCCTTTGCCCTTTGCCCTTTGCCCTTTGCCCTTTGCCCTTTGCCCTTTGCCCTTTGCCCTTTGCCCTTTGCCCTTTGCCCTTTTGCTCTTTTGCCTTTTGCCCTTTTGCCTTTTGCTCTTTTGCCTTTTGCTCTTGCCTTTTGCTTCTTTGACTTTGCCCTTCGCTTTTACTTGGCGAGGATAGCCGCGGTTTCGCGCACAGCCTCGGAGAGTGTGGGGTGGGCGTGAACGGTTTGGGCAAGTTCCCGGGCGCTTACATGAGACTTGACCGCAAGGACGCATTCTGCGATCAGTTCCGAGGCGTGAGGGCCGATAATGTGAACGCCGAGGAGGCGCCCGGAGTTCGAGCTTGCCAGAATTTTGACAAATCCTGCCGTCTCGCCCTGGCACTGCGCCCGTCCGGCGCCGGTAAAGGGGTAAACCGCCGATTTGTAATCGACGCCCAGCTCCTTTAACTCCTGCTCGCTTTTTCCCACCGAAGCCGCTTCAGGCGAAGTATAGACCACGGAGGCAATGGAATCGTAGTCGACTTCGCTCGGGAGTCCCGCCAGTCTTTCCACTGCGGCGGTCCCTTCGGCCGAGGCCTTGTGGGCGAGCATGGGGCCGGGTATGAGGTCTCCGATGGCGTAGACTCCCGGAAGGTTTGTCCGGTAATCCTCATCCACCATGACAAAACCGGCCGGATTGCGGTTGATTCCCAGTTCCTCCAGGCCCAGACCGCGCACCAGGGGCTTTCTTCCCACCGCGACGAGCACCCTGTCGAATTCGGCTTCTTCTTCCCGGCCATCGCCCGTATCGAGGGAAAGTCGAACTTTTTCTCCGCTTTTTTCCGCGCGCACCAGCTTTGTCTTCACCCGCAAATCGAGACCCTGCCTGGCGAGCAGCCGTTCGAGGAGCCTGCCGACCTGTCCGTCGAGCGTGGAGGCTATGCGCGGCAGAAGTT
>JARLHP010000178.1 GCA_031292195.1 Syntrophobacteraceae bacterium | reverse complement strand
ATGTTGTTGAGTTAAGCGACTCAACTGGAATCGGTGCTGCTCTTTTCGAGCCACGATCATGATCCCGGAGGGATCAAAGCCATTAGCCGGTGGTTGAGGCCGGAGGCCGATACCACCGGAAAGGAACGAAAAAGAAGGAGACGACCCCGTCAGGGGTCGCAGATCAAGCGGTGCTCAGACAGGCGGGAAAAGCTATGGGATTTCTTAACTCAACAACATTGGGGGTGGGGGGACATGAGCCCCCTCCACCTGCTTAATACCAAGATCGACGAGGTTGTTCAAAGAAGTGCGGAGCCGGCCGAAGGTTCGGCCTCCACCAGTGAAGAAATGAAAACGCGGGCAAGAGAGCTGAAAACATTGGTCGAAGAACTCCGGCTAATGGCCAGGGGAGGCTTCGCGGAAAAAGTGCGCAAAAACGCGACCTCCCGGCCGCGGGTGGAGCTGCCGCAGACAAACAGGGACCACGCCGAGGCCCGGCCGCCCTCCGTTAAGAGCAACAGCGGCAGTGGACGGGGTTCCGGGCGGAAGAAGATGTCTTCGCCCCGGCGGACGATCCCGTGGGAGGGCCAGGACTTAAAGGAGTTCTGAAAGGCTTGGCGGAAGGGCCGGAGTTTTTTCCCTCCAGCCCATTTAGCTTGCGGTATCGATGAGCCCTTAGAGCTTCCTCACCTTAACAGCCGCCGGTCCCTTGGCGCCCTGCTCGATTTCGAAGCTGACCCGATCACCTTCCGCCAAAGTCTTGAAACCCTCGCCCTCTATTGCGCTGTGGTGAACGAAAACGTCTTTGCCGCCGCCTTCCACCGTGATAAACCCAAAACCCTTCTGATCGTTGAACCACTTTACAGTACCTTGAGGCATAACTTTTCAAATCCTTCCGCTCTAATTGGTTTGATTGCTTCGCAGGCAAACTTCAGTTTTGCACGCTACACGACTTTAATATCAAATTCTACAGGAAGCAACAAAGGAAAGGTATTTGATTACATAAAAATTCAGGCGGTGAGACCGCCAGCCGGGATTGCCAAGGCCAAACCGCGGATTTGTCTCGGTTTCCGGGTGTCCTGGGGAGACATTAGAAACTGCTTGTTGGGTTGCGCTACGCTTAGCCCAACAAGCAGCCCAACGATTCTTAGCCCTGCGGAGCTCTGAAAAGGAGCGGGAAGAACCGCGCCCCGAACCTTTTCATTAAATTGGGTGTTCGAGGTAACAGGAAGGAGTGTGGTTTGGGCTTGGCCATCCGGGCCGGCCGGGCCGCCGCCAACTTTTCCTGTTTGCCAATCCGGGTTCTTTCCGTTATCATTAAATCCCCATTTTTTTCTGTATCACCCTGTGATCAGTAAAATTTGGTTTGACCCGGTGACGATGTGAAATGAGACTCACATCTTTTCGCCCCTGTCGTTCTGTTTGTTGCACTTCTTATTGGTCTTCGATTGGTTTTCTTCATGGGGCGCTCATCGGGCAGCCCGGACTCGGGGTAGTTGCACCGCCTCTATTGTGAAGCAAAAGCGTCAGGAAGAACGATTCTTTTGTAGAAAGGAGGGCTAAACAAGAAGGCGCCGAAAAGTGTTGTCCGGTGATTCCCTCCAGATGTGCGCCGGCCGGGAGTTTGTCTGCCATGCGACAATTGGCGGGAAAGGGAGGCCGGTTCGAAATATGCGGGTGTAAACCGCTTCGAGCCGGCAGAAAACAATCAGTGTAATTTCGACGTCCAAGAAGGAGAACCATTATGTCCGACAGCCATCAGCATCTATTCGCTACCCCTCTGCCCGCAGGGTTGGGCGCCTTGGGAATCGCATGTTTTGGCCTTTTTGCTTTGTTTTCACATAGGGTGACCCATGAAGCAGCGCCAATATTGGCCGCCTGGTTCCTTGGCGGCTTCGTAGTCCAGCTCGTTACGGCCATAATTGAATTCAGGGACCAAAGTGTGGCCGGAGGAAACGTGTTTCTGGTGTTCGCCTGTTTTTTTATGCTCGCCGGGGTGGCCAGTCTTTCCGCCGAGTATTTCCTCGGGGCGCTCAAAATGCCTTTGGACGCTTCAATAAAGGCTTGGCTCTGGCTGCCCGCCGGCATGTGGCTCGCCATCATGCTGCCCTGCTTTCTAAAGAGCCCCAGCGTTCTTTTCTTTTTGGGCGTAGTTGTTGAACTGGTAGTCGTTTCTCTCGTAGCCATCTATTTCAAATTCGCTCCCGCATTTTTCGTGCAATTGGCAGTTTGGAGTTCGCTCATTTCAGGAATTCTGGCGATCTATCTTTCGGGCGCTATCGCCATCAACGCGACGTTCGGCAAAGTGATTTTGCCTGTGGGCAGCCCCTTGGCGGGGCAGGCGCCCGCTCCGGCCGTAGCCGGCGCCAAGGGTTAAAATTGATCCTATCGCAAAGAGGCCGGTTCACGGCTTGTTTTCGGCTTATTCGTAAGTGGTGGTTTTTTTCTGAAGAAAATATTCATATTCGCTTCTTATCATCAACTTGCAATATAGCGACGACTTGATTCAACGATTAATCGGAACAAAGCGGGGGCGGAGAAGGATTTTTCCGCTCCCGTTTCTTTTGAGAACCACTCTTATCCGGCTGTCTAGACCCTTGGCGGGAGGGATCGTTATTTCCGCATTTTGTTCTTTACCAAGAATGATTTCTTGCCGATAAACTTTTCAAATGCTGTAGTCAGTAACACTGACTTGGAAACAGCATATTGACCGCAAGCCAGAGACGGCTATTCATTGGTTCCATCGTAAAACCGGATGCCCGATCTTTTGTCATGACCGGCTCTTAACCGACACGACCGATTCACTTGAAGGTTTTGCCAATTGCACACTGATCGCCGGAGATGGCGTCCGTTTCCAACGGAATGCCGGGTTTGACACTATCGAACCAGTGTGCATGAAGTAAGACACGGAGAGTCCAGATATGAAAGTGCTTGCGGGAACCGGAATGAGCACTGCCAGGGACGCCGCCGATGCCGGACGGGAGGCTGCGCGTGCGGCTGTCGCCGGCCTGGGCGGACAACCCCCTGCGCTGGTCATCGTCTTTACTACTCGCAGGTATGACCTTTCGGAGCTGCTGGTCTCCATAAGAGCGGTGACCGGATCGGCGATCCTGACAGGAGCAACCGGGGCCGGTCAGATAGTTCGAGGAGAACACATGGGGTTTGGCTGCGGGGTGGGAGTGCTTGCCCTCACCTCCGGTCAATACCGCTTCGGCCTGGCATCGACCTGCCTTGCGGGGGCAGACCTCGACCGGGCTGGCCAGGAGATAGCCCGGGCAAGCGGCGCTGCCGCCGGTCCCAGTCCCTACTCCGCCATTATGCTGCTTGCCGATAGTCTTGCCGCCTGCAGGAACTGGTGAAGGGAATCTATCGGATTGCCGGCCCCAACGTGCCCATAGTTGGCGGGGCTGCGGGCGATGAACTCAAATTCGTACAAACCTCGGTTTTCCACAACGATGTAGTAGTCAGCGGGGGCGCCGCAGCCCTTTGGATTGGCAGCGACAAGCCGTTGCGCGTGATCGCAAGGCACGGCTGGGAGCTTATTGGGGTTCCGATGTTGGTCACCCGGGCGGAAGCGACCGAGATAGTCGAGATCGGGGGGCGTCCTGCGGCGCTCGCCTACGAGGAACAACTGGGACTTGCTCCCGGCCGGCTGAGTGCCGACAAATTCTGGGATACTTCCATCCTCCATCCACTGGGAATGCTCCAAAACGATGGGTCTAGTATTATCCGGGTGGCGCGAGCCAAGACAGCGGATGACAAACTCACCATCAATGGCTGCGTGCCGCCCTCGGGCAGCGCCGTACAGGTGATGAGCGGCAACGCGGACAGTTTGCTCAGTATAGTGGAAGAGGTCGCCTCCGCCGCCATCCTGGGCTATCCGGAGGCCGCTGCCCTGCTGGTGTTCAGCTGTGCGGCCAGGAAAGTCATCTTTGGCGAGCGGGCGCCCGAGGAGGCCGATCGACTGCAGGCGGCGGCAGGGGAAATACCCGTTTTTGGTCTATACTGCTGTGGGGAGTTCGCTCGCTCGGTTGGGGTGTTGGGCACGCATAACGCTACTCTAACGGCCTTTGCCCTCTAGGAGTCGGTGTATGAGGTGCGGATCCAAAGATGGCGAGAAGGAGCAAGGCACGCGGGACGACCATGAATCGCTGGTCAAGGCCGCCCAGAGGGCTGTGCGCGATACCACCCGCCTTACGCGGCTGTTTACCATCCTGAGCGAGCCCGATCCTCTGGAACTTATGCTGGACCGGGTGCTTTCCACACTGTCAGAGCTGTTTTCGGCCGATATCGTCGCTATCATCGACCCCTCGGGGTCGGGAGTCTTTTCGCCCCTGGCGGCCGTGGGGTTGCCCGAGCGTATGATGCACCTGCCCATGTCCGGCAGCCCTTCCGGCTGTGTGTATCGGGCGATGTCCACCCGGTCGCCTGTCGTTAAGGAAAATGTGGGCCGGGACGCCGCGGTTGAGTCCCATCTTCGGGAATTGGGCGCCGAGACAGCCGTATGGGTGCCGGTAATCGGCTGCCACGCCGCAAGGGGCGTTCTGATCCTGGCCCGCTGCCGGCCCGCTGCGTTTGCCAACTCCGATGTGGCTCTTCTTAGCGCCATGGCCTACCGCATCGGGCTGGCTTTGGAACAATCCCGGCGCAGCTTGCAACTGGAGCAGATGGTAAAGGCGGGCCGCAAAATCTCCAGCACTCTCAACCGCGCGCAGCTTTTCACTGAAACCGTCGAGATGCTTCCCGCCATCCTTGGAGCCAACGGGGCGGCACTCGTATTGACGAACTCCGGTGGTGCTCCGCAATGTGTGGCCCGCTGCGGCATCGGCCCTGAGTGGGATGGTCAGTGGAGCCTACTGGCTCAACACCTGTCAGCAGATTCGCATTTTGCCGGATTTGAGCCTTACGTCGTTTCGGACTTTCATGTCCAAGCGCAGCTGCTGGGGATGCAACCGGTTGATACTTTCCCGGCGCGAGCGCTTTTGGCTGTTCCCGTTCTGCCCGGCGGGCGCCTGCAGGGGCTTCTGGTCGCTCTGCGCGCCTCAATAGCTCCCTTCGCTCCCGACACCATACACATAGCCATGCTCTACGCAGCCCAGGTATCGGCAGCTATGGAAAACGCTTCGCTCTATCACAGCCTGCAGGAGGAGTTGGCCGAACGGTTGCGCACCGAGGAGGAGCGCCGGAAGCTGGAGGAACTCCTTCAGCGGGCCGAGAAAATGGAAGCCCTGGGTACGCTGGCTGGTGGAGTGGCGCACGATCTCAATAATGTTCTGGGTGTTGTGGTCGGTTTTGCGGAGTTGCTCCTCTACAAGCAGGAACTCTCAGTGCCCACCAAATCGACCGTCTCCGAGATTTTGAAAGCTGGACAAAGGGCGGCGGCCATAGTGCTCGATCTTTTGACTTTGGCCAGGCGGGGAATCCCGGATAGAAAGGTGTTGAACCTCAATGACATTCTGGGGGAAAGTCTGAACTCCCCTGAATTTGCCGGAGTGATGTCCTACCATTCAAAGGTGATGGTGAAAACCGATCTGGACCCTGACTTGCTAAACATCCTCGGTTCCTCCGTTCATCTGGAGAAGTCCTTCCTAAACCTTGTCTCCAACGCGGTGGAGGCGATGCCCGATGGCGGCGCCCCGGGGATAAGGACCATGAACCAGTATCTGGATAGACCGGTCTCGGGCTATGAGGCCGTAAGGGAAGGAGACTATGTCGTTCTATTGATATCCGATACTGGAGAGGGCATACCCGGGGGAGAGCTGAAACATATCTTCGAGCCGTTCTATACCAGGAAAGTCATGGGAAGAAGCGGCACCGGACTCGGATTGGCCGTGGTGTGGGGGACGGTTAAGGATCATAACGGCTACATCAATGTGAAGAGCGAAGAAGGGAAAGGAACGACCTTCACTCTTTACTTTCCGGTCACCAGAAAACAGATTACACCGGAGCCGACCACCATAGCCGCCGCGGCATACATGGGCAGGGGAGAGAGTATTTTAGTGGTCGACGATGTCAAGGAACAACGTGACCTGGCAACGGCCATGCTAACGCAGCTACATTACAAGATCGTCAGCTTTTCCAGCGGGGAAGAAGCCTTGGAGCACCTGAAACAAAACGGGGCCGATTTGCTGGTCCTGGATATGATTATGGACCCGGGAATGGATGGTCTGGACACCTACTCGAAAGTACTCGAAATTCGCCCCGGGCAGAAGGCGATCATCGTAAGCGGCTTTTCCGAAACCGAACGGGTGAGCAGAGCTTTGGATTTGGGGGCCGGGGCTTACGTGAAAAAACCTTACGTGCTGGAGAAATTGGGTGTAGCTGTCAGGAAGGAGCTTGATAAACCGACCTGAGCTGCCGCTTGACCAAAGAATTGTTTATGGCCTGAGAGCGCCTTGATGGATATCCAGGCTGAATCGAAACACCGTACCGTCTACTTCTGAGCTGGTGAAGCCGACTTTCCCACCTAAAATATCTTCACCGAACAACTTCATGGAATAGGCGCCCAACCCTCTGCCCGGCCCCGATTTTGGTAAACGTTCACCACAGAGGCACAGAGCACGGAGGAAGGACCGAAAAATGATTTTCATCTGTTGTTTCCTCCGCGCCCTCTGTTTCGAAAAGTTCTTGCTGGCCCCTCCCGGCGCTTCGCGCCCCGGACACTGTGTGTCCGGGCCACCCCGGTTTGCCGCGGCTTTTCGTTGATTTCGGATAGGCCGGCAGCCCGTGAGGAGTTGCTACGAAGAGAAGCTGGGAGCGAGAAGCGAAAAGCCGCACTCCGAGCCCTTCATGGTGGCCCCACCGGTCATGAGAGACTGTGGCGAACGATTACCGATTTTGTGGTGAAGTTTCGTTGGAATATTCGATAACAATGACTGATAATGGGTAATATCCTGCATAAGAAGTAGAAGCATTCTCCGTGATTCATATGTCACTGGAACGCAGCGTATATTAAAGAATGGATCGGATCGTGTATTTCCATTGTTAACGGTTAATGCACACTTTCTTTCCACTGGCGCGTCGGTTGAAAGACTGGCGACGATACTGATGCGGCGCCGCATGTTGAGCAATATTGACTGGTTCCACAACCACCTTCCATTGTAATGCATTTATAACTGAATATTACTGTTGGTCTCTTGCGGTGTGATGCTTTGCGGCAAGACCTTACACCTGCCGGGAAAGCGTCCAAGATCACTAGAACTGGGTTGTGGAATTGGTCTTGCCTTGGAATAAACGGCGGCACTACGGTGAGTTGTTCGGCGGGTATCCAGTAGGTTTTTCCGGCTATCCGCGGGATTGTATTTATTGACCATAAGCGGGGAGCACGGGGGGCGGGCGATACATCTCGTGGATCGCGGCCGACATCCGGTGCGCGACATAGACCGGATGGCGGCGGGTTGGACCACCAGAGGAGCCAGGGGCATCGGAGGCGCCAAGGTGCTGGGTCCCTCCGGGTCAGGAAATACCTGGGACACATAGCGGAGCGCAGAAATTCTCACTCGAATAAAAAAGGGGGTTACGGCGGTGAGACCGTAACCCCTTGAAATTTCTGGTGGCGAGGGGCAGAATCGAACTGTCGACACGAGGATTTTCAGTCCACTGCTCTACCGACTGAGCTACCTCGCCACAAGCACCCGATAGTAGCGGAATCCT
>JARLHP010000177.1 GCA_031292195.1 Syntrophobacteraceae bacterium | reverse complement strand
TCCGGCAACAGATCAAAATCCGGTGTGTCGGCTTTTGCCGGCATGAGCGGATTGGTATGCACAAAATGCTTGATCACTTCCGCTCCGATTACTAACACTTTGAATTCACGTCAAAACATCGGCATTTTCATACAAATGGCTTTGATCCCTTCGGGATCACGATCGTCGCTCTAAAAGAGCAGCACCGATTCCAGTTGAGTCGATTATCTCAACAACCTTGCCGACCCCTCACAGGTTCCGACAGCCCGGTTTGCGAATTTCTCTCAAGACACAGTCTCTTCGCTCCACCCATTCTTGTATCTTAAAAGAGCAAGAGCATGTCATTAACCGGAGTGGCGAAAGTATTTGTTGGGCTGCGCTACGCCAGGCCTTTTTTTGCTTTTGCGTTTTCCTCCCGGCCTGTGGTAACAGGAGAGGCATGTCCGAAAGCTTTCTTTTCGGCCAACCCGATATTTATGGATTATGCCGGGTGAAAGGAAACCACACCGATGAGCGGCCCGGACTGGGATAGCGCCCAGGCGCTTTTTCTGCAATACCTGCGCTACGAGCGGAACCTGAGTGAAGAGACCTTGAGAGCCTATGCGAGTGATTTGAGCCAGTTTGCCGGTTATGCGCGCGGTTTGGAGGGGGCTGGAGAGCTGGAAGCGGGGGAGATATCCCCGGATACGATCCGCGGTTATCTGGCCTCGGTCTACAGATCGCTTGAAAAAGCCAGCCGAGCCCGCAAGCTATCCGCGCTTCGTTCGTTTTTTCGCTATCTGAACAGCTCGGGCCTTTGCGCCGACAATCCCGCCGATCTGGTCGCTCACCCGAAAATTGAGCAAAAAGTGGTGTCCTTTCTCACGGTGGACGCCGTGTTCCACTTTCTTGAGGCCCTGTCCGGCGCGGCGCTAAAGCGGGATGGTTCGTGGAGAAAGGCCCGAAACTGGGCGCTGTTCGAGTCTCTTTATTCGACCGGCATCCGGGTGAGCGAACTGGTAAAACTAAATCGGGAGCAGGTGATCTTTGACGAGGGGGTTGTGCGGGTGAGAGGAAAAGGGCGCAAGGAGCGTATTGTTCCCATCGGAACTAAAGCGCTGGACGCTATCAAGTATTATATTTGCGCCCTGGAATTTCAGTGGCCCGAAAAGAGGGGGTTGGCTTTGCAGCCCCTTTTTTTGAATGCCAGGGGGGGAAGGCTCACGGCCCGGTCCGTCAACAGGATACTCAAGGCGGAACTGATGGGATGCGGACTTTGGCAGCATTTGAGCGCTCATGGGCTGCGGCACACATTCGCCACTCATCTTCTGAACGCCGGGGCGGATCTGAGGGCCATACAGGAGATGCTGGGACACGAGAGTCTGTCGACGACGCAACGATACACGCACGTAAACATCGACGGGTTGATGAAGGTCTACGATGGCGCTCACCCCAGAAGCAGGAAAAAATAGGCGCTGTGATTATATTAGGTAAGTTCAATCAGGGTGATAAGTTGACCGAATTTGGCAGAGGATGCTATACGACTTGACGGAGAGAACAGAATGCTTGTGCCTGGTTCCAAAGTGCGCAGCACAACAGTGATAGTGGTTCGCAGAGATGGCAGGGTTGTAATGGCCGGCGACGGACAGGTGACGATGGGTGAGACCATCGTGAAACAGCAGGCCAAAAAGATCCGCAGGCTCTACCATGAGAAGATTCTAACCGGTTTTGCCGGTTCCACGGCTGATGCTTTCACGCTGTTCGAAAGGCTCGAAGCCAAACTGGAGCAATATAACGGCAACCTCAAACGGGCCGCGGTGGAACTGGCCAAGGACTGGCGAATGGACCGGGCGCTTCGCAAGCTCGAAGCGTTGTTGGTGGCCGCCGACGCCAAGGATTCCTTCATATTGAGCGGCACCGGGGATGTGATAGAACCCGACGACGGCTTTGCGGCTGTTGGTTCCGGGGCGCCTTACGCGCTTGCCGCCGCGCGCGCCCTGGAGCGTCATACGGATCTTTCGGCCCGCCGGATCGCCGAGGAAGCCATGAATATCGCAGCGTCGATCTGCATTTATACGAACAAGGAATTTGTGTTCGAGGAGCTTTGATTAATGCAACAACCCCTTACACCGGCTGAAATAGTAAGTGAACTCGACAAATATATAATCGGTCAAAAAGAGGCCAAGCGCATGGTGGCCATAGCTCTGCGCAACAGGTGGCGAAGACAGCAGGTGCCCGAACATCTGCGCGACGAGATAGCGCCCAAGAACATCATAATGATCGGGCCGACAGGCGTGGGGAAAACCGAAATAGCGCGCCGTCTGGCCCGCCTGGCCCAGTCTCCTTTTCTAAAGATCGAGGCCAGCAAGTTCACCGAGGTTGGCTACGTTGGCCGCGACGTCGAATCCATGATTCGGGACCTTACCGAGCTGGCGGTCAGCCTGGTGCGAAACGAGGAAATGGAAATCGTAAAAGTGAAGGCGGAGGAAATCGCCGAGGAAAAGCTGCTCGATATATTGCTGCCGCCTAAACAAACGACCGCCGAGGTGAGGGAGCACCCCTTCCCGGATGAGCCCACAGCCCTGATCGAAGCCAGGGTGGAGGCCGAACAGGCCGATACCACCCGGGAAAAACTGAGGAAGCTGCTCCGTAAGGGCGCCCTCGACGACCGGTACGTGGACCTCGATGTTCCCGACAAAAACATACCGATGATCGAGATCTTCGCCGGCGCGGGCATGGAGGATATGGACTTCAACCTGCGGGAAATGCTGGGCTCGATGCTTCCCAAGCGGACCAAGCGCAGGAAGGTCAAAATCCCTGAAGCGCGCGAGTTGCTGGTCTCCGAAGAATCCCAGCGGTTGGTGGACATGGACCGGGTGGTAAAGTCGGCCGTCGAGAGGGTTGAGCATTCGGGGATCATTTTTTTGGATGAAATCGACAAGATCGCGGGAAGAGAAGGGGGCGGCAGGGGCCCCGACGTCTCCCGGGAGGGTGTTCAAAGGGATCTGCTCCCCATCGTGGAGGGCTCGACCGTAACCACCAAGTATGGAATGGTCAAAACCGATCACATCCTTTTTATCGCTTCGGGCGCTTTTCACATCGCCAAGCCCTCCGACCTCATCCCCGAGCTTCAGGGACGTTTTCCGATCCGCGTCGAGTTGACCTCGCTATCCAGGGATGACTTCGTGAGGATTCTCAAGGAGCCTGAAAACGCTCTGATAGCTCAGTACAAGGCGTTGCTCGAAACCGAGGGTGTGGAGCTTATCTTCGACTCGGAAGCCATAGACGAACTGGCCGAAATTGCCTACCAGGTAAATTCCAGGACCGAGAACATAGGGGCCAGAAGGCTGCATACGGTCATGGAAAAGCTTTTGAGTGAAATTTCGTTCAATGCGCCCGACCTCAAGGGGCAGAGCGTTCACGTGACCCCGGCCTACGTTCGCGATGGTTTGAGCGAGATCATCAAGGACGAAGATTTGAGCAGGTATATTTTATAGTGATGAGTGAACAGTGATCAGTGAACAGAAAAGAACTGATCACTCATCACTGTCCACTGCTCTTCACACTCCCCTTGTTTCCGGTCCCCAGAGGATCTTGTGAAGCTGCAGGTTCAATCGGACCGGAAGGCGGTCTTCCAGGATCCAACCGGCGAGCGAACGGGGATCGACCGCGCCGAATACCGGTGAAAAATTTACCCCGCATTTTCCCGCAGGGATGGTCGAAAGGATGTGGCGGGCGAATTCGTAATCTTCGCGCGTCCCGACGACAAACTTCAACTCGTCGCGTTCCCCCAGTTTTCCCAGATTGTCCAAATCGTTTTGCCCGGCCATGGCGCTGGAAGGACACTTAATATCGACGATCCTTACGCATCGCTGGTCCACAATCCCAATGTCCAGGCTTCCGTTGGTTTCCAGCAGGACCGTATGCCCGGCGTTGAGCAGTGCCGCGATAAGCCGGGGTGTTTCGGTCTGAAGAAGGGGTTCGCCGCCGGTCACCTCGACAAGATCGCATCGCAGTTGCCGGACCTGTTGGAGAATTTCGGCAATTTCCATGAGGGCGCCCTGCTCGTATGCATAGGTCGTGTCACAATAGGCGCATCTCAGGTTGCAGCCGGTAAGTCTTACAAAAACGCACGGCAGCCCGGCCCGTGAGGACTCTCCCTGGATGCTGTGGAAAATTTCGTTCACCTTGATTGTCATCTGCCCAATATAGCCCGACTTTGGTCCAATGAAAACCGTCGGGGGGCAAGAAATCACCGGGCTCCGTTCAGTGAACCGTAAGAGAAGTTGCGCTCCCCGGGATTACCCTTATGTTGAAACCAGGCGGCAGCTTTTCCTGGTGCGGTCGATGATGGACCGGCTGCCGGTTTAAGGCCCTCGAAACGCCTTCTTCCATGGAGCCGACGTGCATGCTTCGCAGACTGCCATTCTTTTCAAAATTTTCCAGGTTGGCCCTTCCGATTCTGTTTATCCGCATCGGGTTGGCCCAGACGTATGCTTTGGCTTTCACCGCCCAGGAAATGGCCACGATGAGAGCCTACGAGTCGGTGGCTCCCTCGGTGGTGAACATCAGCACACACCAGTGTAAACCCGGCTACTATTTTTGCGCCGTCCCTTCGATGAAGGGGGCCGGATCGGGGGTGGTGCTAAGACGGGATGGACTCATCATTACCAATTACCATGTGGTCTACGGGGCACGGGATATCGAGGTCACGCTTCCCGACGGCAGGCGGCTCGAGGCGAGGGTGGTGGCCTCGGACCCCGATTACGACCTGGCGGTTATCAAGGTGCACGCCGGCAGCGGGCCGCTCAAAGCAATCAGGCTGGGAGATTCGGACGCGTTGAAGATCGGACAGAGAGTGCTCGCCCTGGGCAATCCTTTTGGTTTGGGTGAGACACTGACCGCGGGCGTTGTCAGCATGACCAGGAGGAGCCTTAAAGACAAAGGGAAAGTGCTAAAGGACCTGATTCAGACCGATGCGGCCATAAACCCGGGTAATTCAGGAGGCGCGCTGGTGGACCTTCAGGGGCGGTTGGTGGGGATTTGCACCGCCATCCTCAGCCCAACGGGCGCCAGTGTGCGCATCGGTTTCGCCACTCCGGTAAACCGCATCAAGGAAGTGGCGCCGGGACTGATGAATCCGTGGCCCCGGACCGCAGGCCTGGTAGTTTTCATTCTGCTGGCGTTCCTGGTCCTTCGTTTTGTCTTCGATAAGCGGTTTCGAGCCGTGAGATCGGGGAAAGCGCTGCATTAAACAACGGAAGGGGAAAGAGCACAATGCGCCACATGAGAATCCCGAGCCTGATGCTTGTCCTCTTGTGCCTGACGTGGGCGCCATCCGGGGCCTCCGCCCTGACCGATGAAGAAATGAACAACATAGAACTCTACAGCCGCCTTGATCCGGGGGTAGTGAAGATCACCAGCAGGATCATCGAACATGATCTTTTGATGAAAGCCTTTCCCGCCGAGGGGACGGGATCGGGATCGATCATAGATTCGCGGGGCTACATCCTTACGAACAAGCATGTGATAGGGACCGACAAACTGCGGGTGACGCTGGCCAACGGCAAAAAGTTTGAGGGCAAGCTGGTGGGGTCCGATCCCGGCAGCGATCTGGCGGTTGTAAAGATTGAGGTACCCGACGAAGAGCTAACGGTGATTCCCATGGGAGATTCGGCCAATCTGAAGGTGGGGCAGAAAGCGCTGTCAATAGGGGACCCGTTCGGGCTTGGCAAGAGTCTTAGCGTTGGGGTGATCAGTTCGGTGGGACGAACCATGAAGGCGGCAAACGGCTTTCTGGTCGAAAACGTTATCCAGACCGATGCCTCGATAAATCCCGGGAACTCGGGAGGCCCTCTCATCGATTCCTCCGGAAAGATGATCGGCATTACCACGGCCATATTCAGTCCGACGGGCGCAAGCGTAGGGATAGGCTTCGCCATCCCGGTCAATCTGGCCAGGAAGGTTGCCGCCGAACTGATTCAAAAGGGCTACTACAGTTACACCTGGTTGGGGGCTACCTTGATAAATCTTTTTCCGGAATTCGCGCAGACTCTGAAGCTTCCGGTCACAAGCGGCGCTCTGGTAGTAGAGACAGTCCACGGAGGGCCGGCCGAAAAAGCGGGGCTCAAGAGCGGAAGTGGGGAAGGGCGGATCGGAAAGGGCGTTGTAATGACCGGCGGAGATGTGATAGTGAGTGTTAACGGGGTCCAGGTGAGTGACGTGGATGGGGCCTTGCGGGAAATCCACAGGCTGCGTCCCGGGGACAGCGTCCGGCTCGGAATTGTCCGAAGTGACGGGACATCGAAGATTGTGGCCGTAACTCTTGGCGAAAGACCCCGCCAGATCACAACAGGGCAGCAGTGAGCCCCCTCATCCGGGCCGGGCTGTCGCTAACCGTCGGAGAAAACAGTAATGGGAGGCATGGTAAATTTGCTTACACAGCGCAGTGCGCGCCCGGTGACCATAGCAATCATGGACGGGGTGGGCTGCGGTGAGGACGCGCTCGGCAATGCGGTGGCGGCCGCCTTTACCCCCAATCTGGACTGGCTGCTCGCCAACTGCCCTTTCCGCCTGCTTCGCGCCCACGGCACGGCGGTAGGTCTACCTTCGGATGATGACATGGGCAACTCCGAAGTGGGGCATAACGCCCTTGGCGGGGGCCGACTCTATCCCCAGGGGGCGAGGCTGGTAAACGAGGCGGTGGCAACCGGCGCTATTTTCGAGGGGCATGCCTGGCGCCGCCTGGTCAACCACTGCTCCGAACAGCAGGGCGCGCTGCATTTCATCGGCCTGCTCTCCGACGGAGGCGTTCACAGCACTATCGAGCAGCTGGAAGCCATGCTCGGCCATCTTGCGCTCCAGGATAAACTGCCGCGGGCGCGAGTGCACATTCTGCTCGACGGCCGGGACGTGGGGGAGACTTCCGCCCTGGAATACGTCAGCCGGCTTGAAAGCCTGCTAAAAAGCCTCAGGGAGCAGGCCGGCGTCGACTACCGGATAGCATCCGGCGGCGGTCGCATGAAAGTCACCATGGACCGCTACGAAGCCGATTGGGGTATGGTGGAACTGGGCTGGAAGACTCATGTGGCCGGGCAAGGCAGGAAGTTTGCTTCGGCTGAGGAGGCCATCAAGACCTTCCGGCAGGAAGAACCCCGCATCATCGACCAGGACTTGCCGCCGTTTGTAATCGCCGATGAAGCGGGCAACGCGCTGGGTCCGGTTCGGGACGGCGACTCGGTTGTGCTTTTCAACTTTCGTGGAGACAGGGCCATCGAGATAAGCCGGGCTTTCGAGGAGGAAAATTTCGATCATTTCGTGCGCTCTCCCTATCCCAAGGCGCTCTTTGCCGGGATGATGGAGTACGATACCGAACTGCACATCCCGAAAAATTTTCTGGTCGAACCTCCTCATATCCAGCACACCCTGGGCGAGTATCTCTGCGCCCGCAACCTGCGCCAGATGGCCATCAGCGAGACGCAAAAATACGGGCACGTCACCTATTTCTGGAACGGGAACCGGTCTGGCAGGATAGACGAAAAGCTGGAAAATTATATTGAAATCCCTTCGGACATGACGCCGTTTGAACAGCGGCCGTGGATGAAGGGGGCGGAGATAACGGATAAGACCGTGGAGGCGATCCTTTCGAAGGACTACGACCTGATCCGGCTGAATTACCCCAACGGCGACATGGTCGGTCACACCGGGATCTTCCAGGCGGCCCGCATAGCTGTGGAAACAGTCGATCTGTGCCTGGGAAGACTCATGGCCGCAACCCGGAAGGCGGGTGGAATTCTGATTGTAACCGCGGACCACGGCAACGCCGAGGAAATGTTCGAAATCGACAAGAAGACCAAAACGCCCAAACTCTACCCGGACGGAAGAATCAGGGCAAAGACCTCCCACACGCTAAATCCGGTGTGGTTCATCGTCTACGACCCCAGCGGGGAGGACTGCATACAGTTTAACCCCGAAATCAGGGAACCGGGGCTGACAAACGTAGCCGCGACCCTCATGCAACTGCTCGGCATCGAGCCGCCTGAAATCTATGATCCGCCACTGCTGCTGTTCAAGGAACGGTGCTGATCCCGGGTTGCTCTAAGACCGAAGTGCAAAGACTAAGAGTGCAAAGACTAAGAGCGCAAAGACTAAGAGCGCAAAGACTAAGAGCGCAAAGACTAAGAGCGCAGGGCGGCGTCCGCCCCGCACCCGCCATTTGCGGCGCACGTTCCGTGCGCCGGCCTGATGCATCGCGCCGTTGGCGCGACGTAAAAGCGGGATCGCGAGTCGCGCGGATCCCGGGGACAGTCTCGTTGCCGTGAGCAAATACATCCGCAACCAACAAGAACATCACCGATTGAAGTCATTGCGGGGGGAATTTGTCGAATTCCTCCCGTGAGGAAATTATCGAACTCCTCGAAAAGGCTGGGATTCACAGGATTTAGGGATATCTTGATGGATGGTTCTGATCTGCGACCCCTCACGGGGTCGTCTCCTTCCTTTTCGCTGCTTTCCGGGGGTATCGGCCTCACGGCCTCAACCCCCGGCTAATGGCTTTGATCCCTTCGGGATCATGATCGTCGCTCGTCGTGTGCGGCACAGCCGCCGCGATCCGGATTCCGTGGGGATACGGGGGGCTCGTGTCCCTCCAACCCCCGCTCTTTTGACCTTCGCCTTTTCATCCGGAACGGCGGCGCCGCAACGGGCAGACTCAAAGCCTGCCCGTACTATGAATGGCTCACTTCGTGAGCCTTAGAGCCGTGATTATTTTTCCGTTTTCAGTTTTTCGTGGCACTCAGTACACTTTCCATTCTTAGTCAAGCAAGGCTCCTTTTCCACCTTTTTCCCACATACTCCACATTTTTCCATTTTAATTGACCTCCTTCAATTTATCTTCCTCTAATAGTCTAAAAACAATCGATGTTTTGTCAACCTAAGGCGGTTCTCATACCAGGTTTCGTTCAAGAATTGCCTGATGGGTTGCGCTTCCGCTCCACCCATCCTACGCCAGCCCGTCGAGAGCCGCTGTAGGATGGGTGAAGCGCAGTGAAACCCATCTGTTTGACGCGTCTTGAACGCAACTTCGTATCAAAGATTGTTAAACGCTAAAGATTGAGTCTGAAGAACTGTAAGCATAGTTGAGCGGGACATGAATCGGGCTGGTTTTTCGAAAGGTGCTCTTATCATCCACTCTTGATTTTCAGTTATTGCGTGGGAAGTCCACGGATTGGTTGAAAGTTCATTTTTTCATGCCGAGCAGTATTGCGTAGGCTCGAGACAGGGCAAGAAACGACTCGTGTGTACCGCCCCTGTCCGGGTGGGCCTTTTTTGCCTTGCGCCTGAAAAGGCGCATGACATCACCTCTGCTCATGCGGGCGAATTGCTCCTCGGTTAACCCGAATATCTCATAAGCGGCATGCGCGGCCATTGGGGGACGAGAAGCAGGCGCCCGGCCAAACCCCCGCTCGAAACGAAAACTCTCGAACGGGGAGTCGGCCTGGAATGGAAAATCAAAGTAGAGCCAGGCGTATTTTGTCAGATATGGGTGAAGGTCGGCGCCTTTATGTCCATCGACTCCGAGAAAAAAAGTCTGGTCGGAATTGATCCGGCAAAGGGCCTCGATTACGAACCGATCCATTTTTTCCCGGTCCAACCCGCCGGGGTGGTTTCTCAAAGCTTGAGGCAGCAGCAGGGATATTCCAAGCGAGGCATAAACATAGGTCGCATTCTCGCGGGTGGGCAATTGGCGTTCCATTCCATCTATGAGGCTCTCGATCTCATCCCTGGATTTACAAAGAAACACATTGAGAAATTTCCAATGCTTTACGCCCAATTCCCCGGAGTCGATCCTACCCAGACGCAAATAATAGAGCCGCCGGGCGTCGAACAGGTGGACTCCGCGGTGTTCGGGGGCAAGCGCGCCCAGATCACAGGTTTGTGCCTTCTTGCTTTTAGCACGTTCAAACCGGTCGATAATTTTTTGGATATCAGGTCTTAGAAAGGGTTTGAACAGCGCTTCGAGGTCCTCGGAGACAAAATTTGCCCCCATCGTGAGAAGTTTTTCCTCGATCTCGGGATTTATCCAGAATCCATGCCTGCCGTCATACTGGATGTGCGCCGAAATATCGGGCCCAAGGTCCAACAGGTCGCGCGATTTCAAAATCCCGCGATGGGCATAGGTCTGCCGGATAATATAATGATAGCCGCTTTGCTGTCGGGTTCTAGAGAGGTAAAAGGGGAACTCCTTTCCGCCGAAGGGCGAAGGCAAGAATAATCTGGACTGCTCCTATTGCCGCCACCGGTTCTTCCAAAGCTCAATGGAAGCTACTGTCAACCGCCGGGGGAACGGATCGCGGGCTTGCAAGCCCTGGATCCGGTCCCCCAGCGGGGGTGCGGGGGGCAGCTAAACCAGTTTGAATACGTTGCCGTGCCCGCCGGTCCCCCCGTGGGGGGGCGGGTGAGTAGGCCGGGGGAATCTCACCCCCAGCCTCTCGCAGAACGGTGCGGGAGCCTCTCGACTCACACCGCTCCCATCAAGCAACCACTCCCATCTTACTTTGGGATGGTAAACGGTTTTGTTGCACTCAACAGTTTC
>JARLHP010000176.1 GCA_031292195.1 Syntrophobacteraceae bacterium | reverse complement strand
TTTTTTGCCCGGCCGGGAGACGGCGGCCGGGCAAAAGGGCTTCGCCTTCGGCATAAACCTATCCCCGCAACACCCGCCCTGCAGACGAGCTTTTGCCGGGCCGCCGTCTCCCGGCCCGGCAAAAAACTGTTCCCTCTGTGTCTCTGTGCCTCTGTGGTGGGCTTTTAGGGTTACCTCTGGCTTTTTTATTTTGCCTTTCTTGAAGTGGGGGCAATCTAACAGGATCTGCAAACCCCGCCCTGCAGACGAGCTTTTGCCGGGCCGCCGGCTCCCGGCCCGGCAGAAAACTGTTCCCTCTGTGTCTCTGTGCCTCTGTGGTGGGCTTTTAGGGTTACCTCTCGCCACAAAGTCACCACGTCAAATTACTTTGTCCTAAATTTTAGAGTCATCTCACAGCATACCGCCAAGAACCCGGATATTTTTTCATCGATTACATGTATAATACCAACATTACCGTATAACCTTTAGGAGGCCTCGTCATGAAAATCGGTTGCCCCAGGGAAATCAAGAGTCAGGAGTTCCGGGTGGGACTCATCCCCGCCGTGGTAAAGGTGTACGTGGAAAGCGGACACCAGGTGTGCGTGGAAAAAGGCGCAGGTCTTGGATCGGGGATAACCGACGAGCAGTACGAACATGCCGGAGCGCGCATTAGCTCCTCGGCCCGCGAGGTGTGGGAAAGCTCGCAGATGATCGTAAAGGTCAAGGAACCCCTCCCGGTGGAGTATGATTTCCTGCGGGCGGGCCAACTGGTCTACACCTATTTTCACTTCGCGGCCGACGAAAAACTGACTCTGGCATGCCTGGAAAAGAAAATATCGGCCATCGCCTATGAAACCGTCCAGGAAAAGGACGGTTCGCTGCCCCTTCTGAAACCGATGAGCGAGGTCGCCGGAAGAATGGCGCCACTCATGGGGGCGTTCTACCTGGGCAAAATATATGGAGGCCGAGGGCTTCTGCCCACCGGTATCCCCGGGGTGGCCCCCGCCAACGTCCTGATAATCGGAGGCGGCACGGTTGGAAGCAACGCGGCCAAAGTGGCCGCCGGCTTTGGCGCCAGGGTGACTTTGCTCGACATCAACCTCGATACTCTCGAACATCTGGGCAACATCATGCCCGCCAACGTCTCTCCCATCTACGCCGACGCCTACACGCTGGACAAAGCCTTGAGGGAGGCCGACATGGTGATAGGCGCCGTACTGGTTACGGGCGCCCGCGCCCCCAAAATTGTGAAGCGCGAACACCTGCGACTGATGAAGCCCGGAGCGGTCATCGTGGACGTGGCGATAGACCAGGGGGGCTGCGTGGAGACCTCCAGGCCGACGACTCACAGCGACCCGGTCTACCTGGTCGAGGGCATCGTTCACTACTGCGTGGCCAACATGCCCGGCGCCTACGCCCGCAGTTCCACTTTCGCCTTGAACAACCGCACCGGAAAGTACGGCCTGCACCTGGCCGACAAGGGCGTTGAAGCCGCCTGCCTGAGCGATCCGGCCTTAATGAACGGCCTCAATGTCTATGACGGATATATAACCTTCGAACCCGTCGCGGAGGCCTTCGGCCTGGAAAGCTCCTATAAATCCGCCGCCCGGGCCGTCTCCGGGAAATGACAATTTGGACTTGCCCCCGGTTTTTGATTGCTATAGTATGCTTACTGTAAAAACTGACTTTTAAATCAAATTCCCTCTTTGGGGATACGTATTTTCAAGGGCCAACCCGTCACGGCTTCCATTCCTCTTTGTCTGCAACAAGGCGGGAGAGCGAGTGCATGTCCATGCCCAACCGCATTAGCCGTATCAATACGACCATCGACAACCATATCTTTGCCTGGTCCTCTATTCCCTCTTTTGCGCCGATGGCCGAAATCCTTCGCAACTCCCGGGATATCCTGGTGGAAAAGCTCCTCGATCTCACGGAGCGCGGAGTCCCCGAAGGCGCCAACGCCCGGGACGCGGTGCGTTTGTTCCTCATAAATTTCGCCCTGGAGCGTATGGCGGGCGAAATCACCTCCGAGCATTTCACGATCTTCCGGGATACGGAGACAGTCGAGGTCATCCTCGAGGATTCCTATGGAATCCAGTGTCGAGCGGATCGAGACGACATACTCATCCCTCATCAAAACGAGGCCCTCAAAATTCTGATCCAGTGTCTTTTCCACCGGGTAAAGGCGGCGGACGAAAAAGACATTCTGTGCTTTCTGCACATGTTCTCCCGGGCAACGCCCCCGGCGCGCCAGGACCAGGACAGAACGATGCGGTTGAGGTCGATGATCTGGTTTATCTACCTGGCCATCGAAATCGTCAAGACCGAACGGGCCGTCTGCTCCAAGGGGTTGGAGTACTTCAGAAATAAATTCAGGGAATTGCTGGACCGCACCATCGAAGGCACTATCATAGACGAAGAATCCAGGCGCCCGGGCTTCGAGGACGGCAGGTGGGAGAAAACCCTTTTCGGCTGGCTCCAGGGCGAAGACAGGAGGGAATTCGCCATTAAGCTCAGACGCCAGTTCAACATGGAGAACAGGCTCGAGCATGTCAACAGGTGCCTTTTGGCCGATCACAGAAGGTGCATTCTGGTACAGGTAATGGCTATGTTTTGCAATAGGCCCGATGGGAGAGCGAAGTGAGGCCCGACGTTTTATTTGAAAAGTTTCCGGACATCGTTTTGTCCAGTTTCAGAAAACAGATGCTGCTGGGAATTGTCCCGGCCGACACGGTAGAACGCATTCTGGAACCGCTCCTGTCCAATTTCCAGGAACTCATGCTGCGGCTCCCCCCGGCCCTGCAAACCGATTTCGAAAATATCCTGAGACTTTATCCAGACGTTGCCGAACGGTTCTCAGTCTTTATAAAACCCCCGGTGGTCGAGTCCCTGCGCTCTTTTGCCGGCTATCGGCAAAAGAAGCATCCGGCGGACAAAAGCGAGCCCGAGGAGAAACTCGACCTGGCTGCCGAACATCAGGATAAGATGGAAGTAAGGAAAAAATCCTTTGAGCATCCCTTGGTCAAAGAAGGCCAGGGATTTTTCACCACCGACAGGGGCAACCCCGTCTACCTCGAGTTTTCCTGCCCGGAAGGCGGTGACTCCGCCTGCTTCGAATACCTTCCGGCCCGGATGGATATAGAAATTCATCTCTGCGGCAATTACACCATAACCCTCACCGCGCAGGCGCCCAAAAGGGAAATCCCGGTGGAGAGCCTTTCTCAAATCCTCATGAAGTGCGGGCCCGAAGTGGAAATAACAATTATCGAAAAGAGCTGAGGCAACTTATTGCGATTCCCGCCCGGCCGCCATTTCCTCGGCCGGCGACCCTCCGCGGACTTCTCTCCCCCCCCTGTAACCGCACCACTCCTGTCAATATTTTACCAACTCATCAAAAAACAGGCGCCAAATACGGTAAAAGAAAATGAAATGGGTCGGCGTCCATTACACGCGCCTCATGGATATGGTCGTTTTCGTCATTCAATAGGCAATTATAACCGGAATTGACGCACGAGGTCCCGGGAAGTCATTTCGGGTGATTATGCCCGGCCAAAACGGAAGGCGACTTTTCGAAATGAGCCCGATTCCATACGACCATTATCGCCACCATGCTCGAATTAGGCGGGACATATGGTGTAATTACGAGTGGTTGTCCGCGGCGGGAAAATCACCCTTTTCGACAGTAGTCCACAACAAGCGAAACTAAGAGGCGGTTTGGCGCCAATCACGGAATCCATCTTGCGTCTTATGGATGGGGCAAGTCCGCGCTTTCAAAATGTTAACGTTCGAGCGGAAGGCTAGCCGGAGCGCAAAGCGACCGCCAAACTTTGACCATTCAAAGAGGACTATAGACCATGTGGGCAGTCTGGATTTCCATCGGAACGATTATCGGAACGGTGCTCGGCTATATAACGCGCGTGTTTTTGTCAATTGCCGTGTTTAATGTCATTAGTGAGGAAAATGAGTTCCTCAAATATCAAAATGAACAACTGAAGCTGGAAAATGCAAGATTTCTGGAGATATTCGAGCCGGATAAGCGGTTATTTGTTCATGACGCCCGAAGGTGAACCTGGAAGAGAATAGACCACCAGACGCGAAGTTCACCATGGCAGGCTTAAGGCCCGGACGGAAAGATTTCTGCCGTCGCGGGCCACCCCGATGCGGCAATGTTGTCAACATTAAGCAGACTGAAGAGCCTCTTGCAAAAGTCGACTGGGGGTGAATAGATCCAATAATTATAATTGGGGTTCCGGTCAACTCTGCATGGGCATCCGCCCTGAAGGGGGCAGAATACCTCAGCCAGGGGCATCGCCCCGGGACCTTGACAAACCCTGTAGCTCCCAGCCCTGAAAGAGCGCAAGATTTGACCTTCAATCCCACACGAAACGTTCATTGTACGGGACTCGATATTTTTCGAGAATCTTCCGATATTCATCCTGAAAGCTTATTTTCCGATGGTGCTCTTCCTGAGGCTCGATGTATTGACGTACTGCCGCAAGGGCTGATCCACTCACGGATAAACCGCCATATCCGTGTTGCCAATGAAAGGAGTGGAAATCCGATCCTTTGGTTTTCAACCACTTACAGTTCCACCCGGATTGATTCGTGGAGAATGGGCGTGCGGGCTTTGGTGCTGAACACGATGTGAAAAATATGGCGCGACAAAGATTGAGACATATATGGACCGCTACCGGGCAGGATCTTTATCTGATGCATATCCCGCCCCTTCTGGCTTGGCGCCTCCGTCGGGTCCCTCATCCCGGGGCCTTGCCCCAGCGCTAACTTGTTTGGCTCCCATTAAACTGACCACTCATTTTTAGCCTGCGTTCTCATGGACACTCCGCCAAATCACAAGCTATGTTGTTTCATTCGGCAACAACGTCTCGCAAAGAAATAGGCTCGACAGCGCACCGCAGTTGGCTTCGCCCAAGGCATACCCCCAGGGGGAAATAGAAACCGGGGGGGCCGGTTTCAGGCGAGTTCAACCGCACAACACTGAAAAGTAAATTATTTTTGACAATTTATGGTATTTCGAATAGCCTATGTCGCGTCTTAAGTAGAAATCCTAAAACCATTTGCTGAATAAGATAATCGCAGACACTCGAAAACTCTCTTTGGATGAACTCCGGGAGCTGGCAGTCCGGCTGGAAGATGAACTTCGCCAAAGGGAGAGCGCCCGGGCCACAAATTTGGAAATGGTGGAGGGAAAGTCCCTCGGTTCGATCTGTTACCAGTTCGTAAGGACCAGGTGCGGCAAAAAGAGTGCGGGTGCGCCAGGGGGGAACTACACGGCCCTTACTGGTATGCCTGTTACCGGGAGGGCGGCAAAAACAGGCGCAAGCATATGGGCAAAACTCTGCCAGACAGCGCAGCGCTGCTGAAATATTCCCTGCGTCTCCGGGAAAAGGCTGAAGCCATACGTTTAAAAAGCGATCAAAAAGGAAAAGAGGGGCACCGTTCACTGCAAAGAGCACGCAAGGCGCTGATGGGTTGAACACGGGACCATTCCAACATCTCCTGAAGAAAACATTGAATACCGGCATTTCGCATATCTAAAAAGTTCCAGAACCAACCGTCAGAGTTATTCGCTCCCTGTTCTTTTTCCGGGCAGGAGAGGCTATGTCGGTTTCAATCAAATCTCCAGTCCGGGAACGGGGTTTTCGCTGCCGGAAACTCCTGGTTTTATGAGACGCGAGTTTTTTGTCCTTGCGGGCAGCAACCGGCAAGGGCGCCCAACTCCCGCAGTCGGGCCAATCTCACGCTTAGGAGCCAGCCATGGAAATTGGAAACTCCATAAGAGTTCTTCTCATAGAAGATGACGAGGATGAATTCATCGTCCTTGGCGACCTGCTCTCGAAGGTTGCGACTCAAAGCTACGAATTGACCTGGAGACCTGACCGCGCTACGGCGCTGGATGCCCTTTCGAGAATGTCCTTCAATATCTGCCTGCTGGATTATCGGCTGGACCCCGAGAACGGCTTGGAACTCCTCAAACTCCTAGCCGAGACAACCCCGAACCTTCCGGTCATCCTCCTCACCGGGGCCGGCGATCACCAGATCGATCTGGAAGCGATGAGGGCCGGGGCATCCGACTACCTTTCCAAAGACAATCTTGATTTTGAACGGCTCGAGCGCTCCATCCGGTATTCCATTCAAACGGCCGGGGCAAAAGAGGCGCTGCAAAAATCCCACGATGAACTGGAAGCTCGCGTCCGCGAGCGCACGCGGGAGATTTCGACAGCCAATGAAGCCCTGCGGTTGAACATGGAGCGACTTCGGCTGGCCCACAGGGCCGCCGGGGCGGGCGCCTGGGAATGGGACCCGGCATTCAACGAACACAGCTGGTCGGAAGAGATCTGGCCCCTCCTCGAACTCGCGCCCCATGGTTGTGAGCCCTCCTATGAGGCATGGCTGGCCACCATCCACCCCGATGACCGGGAGCAAACAGGTCGTTTGATGCTGGAAGCGACCCGAAACGAAGTCCCGTTTACAGTGGAATGGCGAGTGATCCGCAAAAACGGGGAGGAGCACTGGCTGAGATCGACCGGGGGACCGCTTCATGATTCGCATGGCAAACCGGTCAAATACGCAGGGATCGTTCAGGACGTTACCGGACAAAAACTGGCCGAGCAGCGGTTGCGCGAGAGCGAACAGCGGCTGGCCCTTATAGCCGGCGGGGCCCGAATCGGCATGTTCGAGTGGAATATCGATACCGGGGAGACTTTTTGGAACGACCAGCACGCTCAACTGCTTGGCTATACCGGCGCCGATACTACTGACTTCACGCCTCACCGGCACACTGACTGGGCCGACCGTGTTCATCCCGAAGACCTCCCCCGAGTAGAGAGGGAGCTTCGGCGCCGCATGTCGGAACGCGTGCCCTGTGAAACCGAATATCGCGTCGTATGGCCCGACGGGAGCGTTCACTGGCTGGCCGCCCGTGGCGAGTTCCTCTATGACTCGCAGGGTGAGCCACACCTTATGCGCGGCATCCAAATGGACATCACGGACCGTAAGCACGCCGAAGAAGCGCTCCGCACCAGTCAGGCCGAACTCCACCACATCCTGAACCGGACACCGTTCCTGTTGACGCGGTGCGGCCGCGACCTGAATTTTCTATACGTAAGTCAGGCGGTTGCGGCTTTGTTTGGCCGCTCCCCCGACCAGATAGCCGGTAAACCGCTCGTGGAGGTTTTGGGCGAGGAAGGTTTCCAGGCGATCCGGCCCTATGTGGAAACGGTCTTGCAAGGACAACGGGTCGAATACGAAGCCGAAATCAACTATCGAAACGCAGGCCCTCGCCTGGTGCACGCTATTTACGTGCCCGACTTCGATTCAAAAGGAGATGTGACAGGCTGGCTCGCTTCCATAGCGGATCTCACCGAGCACCGAAAAATGTCGGAGTCGTTACAGGTTAGCGAAGCGAGACTGCAACAGGCGCTGGAGGCCGCCCGCATGGTAGCGTGGGAGTATGACCCGGCCACCCTCGGGGTCATTTTGTCCGCCAATGCCGAAAAAGTGTTGGAACTGCCGCACGGGATCGACAACAGCGATCAGGGCTACAGCCTGATTCATCCCGACGATGTGGAAGGTCATCGGGCGCTGGTCGATCAGGCGATTGCCGCCGGTGGCGGCTATGTGAGCGAATACAGGCACGCTCACGGCGAAAAGTCCATCTGGCTGGAAGAACATGCCTGGGCCGTGGTCGATCGGTCGGGCAAAACCACCCGGCTGGTCGGGGTTGTGCAGAACATCACCGAACGTAAGCTCATGGAAGAAGGGCTGCGTGAGAGCGAAGAACGACTTCGACTCGCGCAGGAAGCCGGTAGCGTGGGTATCTGGGACTGGTTTCCTCAGACGGGCGTGTCGGTCTTCAGCGACGAAATGAACGTGATTTACGGCCTTGCCCCCGGGACGGTCAAAACATATGAAGACTGGCTCTCGCGAGTTCATCCGGATGACAGGCCCGACATGTTGGCCGAATGTGACAAGGCTTTGTCCGAAAAGCAACCGTTCGATCTCGAGTTCCGCATCCTGCATGCCTCCGGGCAGGTTCGCCGGGTAGCCGCCAAGGGCCATGGGGTCTACGACGATGCAGGCCGCTTGACCCGCGTGATCGGCATCAACATCGACATCACCGGACGTAAGCAGGCCGAAGAGGCTTTGCGTCAAAGCGAACAGCGGCTGGCGCTGGCCACCGGCGCAACGGGAATCGGCATTTTCGACTCCAACGCTCTTACCGGCGAAATCGCGGGCACCGAGCAGTTCGGTTACCTGCTCGGCCTGCGCGAAACGGCAGCGGCGACGGCAACGGCCATGTCTCATCATTATCGCGTGGACCAATGGGCCGAACGGGTCCATCCCGACGATTGGCCGGGGCTGCGGGCAAAGATCGAAGAGTTCAGGTCACGCCGCACTCCTCTCTATGGGGAATACCGGGTCACCGACGCCGATGGCGCCGAGCGGTGGGTGAACGTGCGCGGGGTGTTCCGGGACGACGATCGCGGCGAACCCACCCGCTTTCTCGGGGTCATCATCGACGTCACCGAACGTAAACGCATGGAAGAAGAGCTTCGAGCGGCAAAAGCAGAGACCGAAAGGCGGGCCCGCGAGATGGAAGCCATTATGGATGCCGTGCCGGCCCTGATTTGGATCAGCCGGGACACCGAATGTCTTTCCATGACCGGGAACCGGGCGGTCTACGAATTCCTCGGCATGCCGGCCGGCGCCAATGTCTCGAAGACCGCTCCGGTCAACGTACGGCCGATGCACTTCAAGGCCCTTGATAACGGCAGGGAAATCCCTTTGGAGAAACTTACCTTGCAAGCGGCCGCAAAAGGTCGCGGGGCGCAAGGCTATGAGCTGGAATTCTTATTCGACGACGGCACGTCCAAAGTCGCTTTCGGCAATACGGCGCCTCTCCGTGACGCCGCGGGGCGGATATATGGCGCAGTCGCGGCTTTTGTAGACATCACCGACCGCAAAAAGGCCGAAAAGGCGCTGGCGGAGACCCGCGAACAGCTCAAGACTTTTATCGAACACGCGCCCGTGCCACTTGCCATGTTCGATCGTGAAATGCGCTATCTGGGCTCTAATCACGCCTGGCGGAACCGCTTAGCTCTTAGAGATCGAGATCTTACCGGGCTCTTCCACTACGAGCTGTTTCCGGAGGTCCCCGACAGGTGGAAAGCGGTTCACCGACGGGGGCTCGCCGGCGAGGTTGTGCGGGCGGAAGAAGACCGCTTCGAGAGGGCCGACGGCTCCGAGGAATGGCTCAGGTGGGAGGTAAGGCCCTGGCATGATGGGGCGGGCGAGGTGGGGGGCATAATAATTTTCAGCGAGAACATCACCGAGCGCAAGAAAGCGGAGGAAGCCCTGATACGCTCCGAGGCGAGGCTTGTCCAGGCCTGGGAAGCCGGGGAGACCATCCGAATTCAACGCGACCTCGCTTTCGGGCTCGGGTCGGCCAACAGTCTGCGGGAGGTGATGGAACATCTTCTCGAGGCGTTCGTTCAACTCGATGGGGTGGATCTCGGGGGCGTCTATCTGCTTGATAGCCAAACCGACGCACTGCAACTGTTCGTCCATAAAGCTTTTCCCTCCAGCTTCGCCGAGCGCGTTTCGCTCTTCGAGCCCTCGTCCTCCCTGGCGCGGTTTGTAAGGCAGGGCAAACCAGGTTATTGGACCGTAAGCGCCGGCATTTTCGATACCGGTGATCTCCTGGTCCGGGAGGGAATCGCGGCCCTTGCCGTTATCCCCGTAAATAGCGATGGAAAGGTCGTTGCGGCTATGTGCCTCGCCTCGCATCAGGTACCCGAAGTCCCCCAAAACGTGCGGATAGCCCTGGAAGTTATCGCCGCTCACCTCGGGGGGATCATTTCCCGGGTGAAACTCATGGATACCATCCGTAAGCAGCGAGAGGGCCTCGCGGAAGCCAACGGCGCCCTCAAAGTGCTCCTCAGGCAGCGTGAGGAAGACAAAGCCGAGGTGGAAGAATCTCTTCTGAAAAATGTGAAGCACCTCGTGCTGCCCTACCTGGAAAAGCTCGGGAAAAGCCGCCTGGGCGACGACCAGAAACACTTGGTCGAAATACTGGAAACCCACCTGAAAGAAATAACTTCCCCCTTGGTACACAAGCTCTCTGCTCCCCTGCTCGGGCTTACCCCCATGGAGATCCGCGTGGCCGACCTCATTCGGCATGGCAGGAGCACCAAAGAAATAGCCGACCTGCTCGGAATTTCCGATTATGCCGTGATTTTCCATCGGCAGAACCTTCGAACCAAACTCGGCATCAACGGCAAAAAGCTCAACCTTCAGACCTACCTGGGCACACTGCTCTGAAAAAGAGCGGGGAGCACCCCACCTCGAATCGAACTTCGAAGGTCCCTGTTGCGTTGCCGCTCATTGAGATCTATTCTAGGCGCACTTTTACAAACAGGAACGATCCATGGGGTCAGAAGGGCCCGGGGCTGACCGCACGGCAGGCCTCAGCCTTCGCGGTTCTGCTTTCCGCGAAAGAACGCCAAATGTCGCGATACTGATGTCCCCGGGGAGGGCGAAATAAATCCCGACCGGTTATGAGCTGATAACCCATGCCAAAAACTCCATCGATTTATTCCAGGCTGGCCACCCTTTTCTGTTTGGGCAAATCCCCCGTGGCCCCCGGCACGGTGGCCACTCTTTTCGCCGGTGTCCCCTGCTTTCTGCTCCTCGGGCCTCTATCCTGGCAAATCCAGTGGGCCATGGCCGTGGCCCTTTTCCTGGCAGGCGCCCGTGTCGCGGATGTGGCCGAAAGGGAATCGGGCCGAAAAGACCCCGGGGAAGTCGTAATCGACGAGCTTTGCGGCTACCTGGTGGCCATGGCGGGCCATCCGGTGAGCCTGCTGTCCATTGCGACGGGCTTCCTGCTCTTCCGGGCCTTCGACATCTGGAAGCCCTGGCCCATTCGTTTGGTGGACAGGCAAATGAGCGGCGGGGTGGGAATCATGCTCGACGATGTCCTGGCGGGTATTTTTGCAAACCTCCTGGGGCTGTTGTTTTTAAAATTGGTGTCCTGAGTCTGGCGGTGGGACCGCCAGCCAGTTTTGCCAAGCCCAAACCAGGCGGTGGGACCGCCAGCCGGGTTTGCCAAGCCCAAACCACGGACTTTTGCGGTTTTCGGGTATCCCGGGACGACATGAAAAGTTCTCGTTGGGCTGCGCTACGCTTAGCCCAACCTGCATGACCCCGTTCCCCGAGCACTCCGCAATGGAAATCCTGAGTCATTGATGTGGACAACTGTTTAAAAAAATAGCAAATTGGGATACAAATAAGGTTGATATCGCCGCATATGCGGCCAATGCGAAGAGGAAAGAGGAACGTACACACAACAATGGTTGTTCCATCCCGCGACCAATGTCTGGAACTGCTCACGCGCCACGCGATGCCTGCGCATATCCGCCGGCACAGCCTTCTGGTAACCGAGGTGGCCCTCTTTATCGCCCAGGGGCTAAACCGCAACAGCTGCCGGCTCGATCTGAAGGTAGTGGAAGCGGCCGCCCTGCTGCACGACATAGGGAAGATGGACGGCCTCAAAACGGGTGAAAATCACGCCGAACTGGGCGCCCGCATGCTGGGGGACATCGTCTCCGGGCCGGTAGCCCGCATAGTGGCGGAGCATATATACCTGGACGTCTCGCAAACCGGGGGTCCTCTTACCGAATCGCTCATCGTAAACTACGCCGACAAAAGAGTGAAACATGACCGCATCGTCTCGGTCCGGGAACGCTTCGAAGATCTGATCGAGCGCTACGCCAAATCCCCCCCCCAGGCCATGCTGCTTCGCGGGAAGCTCGATCTCTACGTCGCGCTGGAACAAACGATTTTTTCCCACCTGCCCATAGCGCCTCATGACCCCGAGATCATGGGGATTACCCTATAAACAGTATCAGGGAGCGACACGGGAGTTATGGAGAAGACAAAACTTACAGTGGCCCTGCTGGCCGGAGGAAAATCGGCCGAACGCGACATTTCTCTGGCTAGCGGCGAACAGGTTTTCGCGGCCCTCGACAAGTCGCGCTACGACATCTTGAGGTACGATCCGGCCAGCGACCTGCCGCTTCTGGCAAAAGACGCCGGGGCCATCGACGTGGCCCTCATCATCCTTCACGGACGAATGGGAGAAGACGGGACCATTCAGGGATTTCTGGAATCCCTGGGGATTCCCTACCAGGGCAGCGGGGTGATGGGAAGCGCCATCGCCATGAACAAGATACTGAGTAAGCAACTCTATGTTCAGGCAGGACTGCCCACCGCGCCCTACATTGTCGCGGACCGCTCGAACCCGCCCCGGGTGGCCGATATCCTGGACACACTCGGGTTGCCGGTGGTGATGAAACCCGAACACGAAGGGTCGAGCATCGGTCTTACGATCGTAAGGGAACAGGGGGAGCTTCAGAAAGCGCTGGAGACAGCCTGGGGTTTCGACCGCCGCTGCCTGGTGGAAAAATACATTAAAGGAATCGAAATCACCGCCGGGGTCCTGGGAAACGACGATCTGCTGGCCCTTCCCCTGATCGAAATCTGTCCGAACGAACGCTACGAATTCTTTGACTACGAGGCCAAATACACCCCCGGGGCAACCAGGGAAATCTGCCCGGCGCGGATTTCCGCGGAACTTACCGAAGTCGCCCGCGACTTCGCCATACGCGCTCACATCGCCCTGCACTGCAGGGGCTACAGCCGCACCGACATGATCCTGGCTGGAAACGATTTCCACATACTGGAGACAAACACCATTCCCGGCATGACCGCCACGAGCCTTTTCCCGCAGGCTGCGGCAAAGGCCGGCCTCGGATTTGCGCAGCTTCTGGACAGGCTGATCGAACTTGCCTTGGAGAAGTAGCGAGCGGCGGGGTCGAGAAAAAATATCCACGAAGCACACCAAGGGGATCACTAAGAACCACTAAGAAGATCAAGGACTTGGACTGTTTCTTAGTGCTCCTTCGTGATCCCTTCGTGTGCTTAGTGGATCCGCTTTGCCTCTCCGTTCACGTTCCCGCAGGTCTAGAGCCGCCCGATCATCCGCTCCACCTGCGCCTGTTTTTTCGAATAGACAATGGATAATACCGAGGCCAGGCCGGCCTCCAGCGGGGCTTCCGTATCGATCCTCATGCGGTTTTCGGCGGGCGGTTCATCGAGGGGTTCGAATTCTTGAATCAGTCCGGGCAGGTGTTCGCGTCGGGCATCCGATGGGCCGCCCTCGCCTTCCCTGCGGCCCAGCCTTTCCAGGAGCGTGTTTTGCGAACTCACGCACTCCAGAAACAATATGTTGGCGTCCAGGTCCCCGGCCAGCCTCACGG